>DAICZK010000143.1 GCA_027311185.1 Sulfuriferula sp. | reverse complement strand
CCGGGTTGATCGCCAGCGGATACTCGTTGAGATAAATAGTCCAGTCTTGCTGCCCGCCGAGTTGGCGCAGCCACGCTAGCCGCAGCTTGTTCGACAGCGGCGTGTCGCCATTGTGTGCGATGTAGTCTCGAATTTCGTCGGGGCTTGCAACACTGAGCCGCGAACTGAGCAGCCAGTATTGCACGTAAGGCAACAACACCGAATTTTGCAGGCGCTGCGCATAGCCCGGCAACAGTTGGACTTGTCCGGTCCGGTATGCTTCGCGCGCGGCGATGAAGTCGCTGTTCTGGTCGGCGTGGGCTAGACCGCATAGCATCAACAGCAAACAGGCAACAAAATAGCGCATCAGTTGAGAAACAGGCGGTAGGCGATGTTATGGGTTTCGTCCCGATAAGGATAGCCCAGCTGGTCGAGCGACGCGTGAAAATCGTCGCGCTCTGCGGGAGGCACCTGGATCCCCACCAGTATTCGCCCGTAATCCGCGCCGTGATTGCGGTAATGGAACAGGCTGATGTTCCAGCCGTGGCTCAGCGCATTTAAAAACTGCATCAGGGCGCCGGGGCGTTCGGGGAATTCGAAGCGGTACACCAGTTCGTCGGTGGCTTGCGGCGCGTGACCGCCGACGAGATGACGCACGTGCAGCTTGGCCATTTCGTTATCGGTCAGATCCAGTGCGGTAAGTCCGTTGGCTTGCAGCATCAGGATCAGGTCGGTTGCGGCCTGCCGGTTGGCGACTTGGATACCGACGAAAACGTGTGCAGCGCGGTTGTCGGCGTAACGATAATTGAACTCGGTAATGTTGCGCGCCCCGAGCAGCGTGCAGAATGCCTTGAAGCTGCCCGGCGTTTCCGGGATGGTGACTGCAAGTATCGCTTCGCGGCGTTCGCCGAGTTCGGCGCGCTCGGCAATATGACGCAAGCGGTCGAAATTCATGTTGGCGCCGCTGGCGACAGCAACCACCGTGCCGTTCGATATCTGTTCGCGCGCGCACCAGACCTTGGCGCCTGCGACTGATAGCGCGCCAGAGGGTTCGAGAATAGAGCGCGTGTCTTCAAACACGTCTTTGATCGCGGCGCAGATGGCGTCGTTGTCGACGCGGATGATTTCATCGACGTACAGGCTGGCCAGGCGAAAGGTTTCTTCGCCGACTTGTTTGACGGCGACGCCATCCGCGAAAATGCCGACCTGCGAGAGCAGAATGCGCTCCCCTGCGGCGAGCGAGCGCGCCATGGCGTCGGCGTCTTCCGGCTCGACGCCGATGACCTTGATACCGGGTTTGAGCTGTTTGATATAGACGGCCATGCCTGCGATCAGCCCCCCTCCGCCTACCGGAATAAAGATGGCGTCTATCGGCGCGCTGTGCTGGCGTAAAATTTCCATCGCGACGGTGCCCTGGCCTGCGATGACTGCAGGATCGTCGTAGGGATGGACATAAGTCGCCCCGGATGCGGCGGCCAGTTCCCGCGCGTGAGCATAGGCATCGTCGTAGGTGTCGCCGAACAGAATGGTTTCCGCGCCCCGCGCTTTGACCGCATTGACCTTGATTTGCGGGGTGGGGGTGGGCATCACGATGGTGGCGCGGCAGCCCAGCTTCTGCGCCGCCAGGGCTACCCCCTGAGCGTGATTGCCGGCTGAAGCGGTAATGACCCCGGCAGCCAGCCGGTCAGCCGACAACCCGGCCATTTTGTTGTAGGCGCCGCGTAATTTAAAAGCGAAAATCGGCTGCAAGTCTTCCCGCTTCAAATAAATCCGGTTGCCGATGCGCGCCGACAGGTTGGGTGCCAGTTCTAGCGGGGATTCATTCGCAACGTCGTAAACGTGAGAGGTCAGTATGGCGGTCAGGTAATCGTGGGTGTCCATGGTGTCGGTCATTGGTACGGGCTGCTGACCCGGATATGGCATAAATTGATTAACGAGCGCGTAGGTTAACAGACCTTGCGCGATTTGTGAAAAATCAGATTTGTCGGTATTCTCTGGCTTGGGCCGGAATGGCCGCCTGCAGCTGGAAAATCAGCGAAGGAGAGCGGGGCGCAGAGCTGCCTGCACGATCCGGCGTCCGAATTTCAGTGAAAACGACAAGCGTAAACGAGGATGATAATGACACAGGATGAATTAAAGCAAGCGGTGGCGCGCGCCGCCATTGACTATGTGCCGCAAGGCATAATCGGGGTGGGGACAGGTTCTACGGCCAATTTTTTTGTGGATGAGCTAGCCAAAATCAAGGGTCGGTTCGACGGCGCAGTGGCGAGTTCCGAGGCGACAGCGCAGCGGCTCAAAGGCCACGGGATCGCGGTGTATGAGCTCAACGAAGTGGGCGAACTGGAAGTTTATGTGGACGGCGCCGACGAGATTACAGTCAATATGCATATGATCAAAGGTGGCGGCGGCGCACTGACGCGGGAGAAGATCGTCGCGGCGTGCAGCAGGAAATTTATCTGCCTGGCCGACAAGTCCAAGCTGGTGGACGTGCTGGGGCGGTTTCCGCTGCCGGTTGAGGTGATCCCCATGGCGCGCAGTTATGTTGCGCGGGAAATGGTCAAGCTTGGCGGACAGCCGCGTTTGCGCGAAGGTTTCGTGACGGATAACGGTAATTTGATTCTGGATGTGCACGGTTTGAACATCATGAATCCGGTCGAGATGGAGACCAGCCTCAATCAGATCGTCGGGGTGGTCACAAACGGCCTGTTTGCGCGGCGCGGCGCCGATGTTTTGCTGTTGGGGACGCCGGAGGGTGTGAAAACCATGCGCGCGTAACGTCGCATTCCATGCGGCGGGCATAACAGCGGGTCGGACTCTTTAAACTGCGATTATTCCGGCCCGGGATCGGTGTTCTGGTCGAGCGGATCGGCGACCGGCACGACGTAGGATTCGCTTTCCCATTGCCCGAGGTCGATCAGGCGGCAGCGTTCCGAGCAAAAAGGCCGGTAAATGTGCTCGCTGTCCCAGATCACCGGGATCCGGCAGGTGGGGCATTTGACGACGAGGGGCGGTTTCATAGATTGCAGAAGCTCAGGCTGAATTCAATATCTTCGGTGCACGGACGCGCACCAGCGGCGTAAAGGAAACGGATGTTCAGCGCATATTTGTTTGCACTGGTCTCCGGCACATAGGGGATACTCTGCTCCAAACCGATCTTGATCAGTTGCGCATTGCGTCCGCCTAGCATTTGCTGATAGCTGCCTTTGGGCGCGATGGTCGGCTGCGATTGCCCGCTTTCGCGCAGGAGTTTCAAGACGATGCTCAGACCGCGATAAATCGGCAGCATGGGCGCGAGCCAGGCGTTGAGGTCATCGCGGCGCCGGTCGCTCTGGGAGTGTAGCCAATGGTAGAACACGGGCAGGTCGAAGCCGCTGACGCCGCCGGGGATATTGGCGCGTTGTTTCACGCTGGTCAGCCATTCGTGTTCCTTGATTGCCTGGTCGAGGCGTCCGGCCAGGCCGTGGACGGATTTCAGGCAAAGATTGATTTCGTCGAGCACGGCGGCGAGTTTGACAGGATCGATGCCGCTGTTGTGTCTGAGCAGCTCCAGACTTTGCCGCTGCCGCTCCAGTTCTTGCAGCAGGTCGGATTTGAGGTCGGCGCGCGCCGAGACATCAATGATGTCGAAAATCGAGAACAGAGCTGTCTGATGAGGTAGCGGTTGGTCGAGCGCGACGAAATACAGCGCTTTCTGAAATAACCCCTCTAGTCTTAGCAAGGTCCGGATACGCTCGTTGAGCGGATATTCGTAATAAATCACGCGGTTGTGTTGTTTACCTGAATGACTATCCTGTAATTCTGACATGATAATGAGTCTGTTGGCAAATATGGATGAGTATGGGGTGCCTTTGATCGGCGGCGTTCCCGCGGGATTGTTGCATGCATTTCTCTGCTGACTGCTTATATGATGAAGTTGCGTGCAGCCTCGCACGTTACGGGCAAACGCGCCGAATTGCCGTGGCGGCGCAGTTTGCGCGTCCTGGTTATTTCTTGTTCCTGCTGCGTCCGAGTTCAGCGTAGCGCTGATCGAGAACGATTATTTGCTGGCGCGTGAATTCGGGCTGATTGTGATTTGAAATCACGTCATCCGCCTGCTCAAGTCGCCGCTGGCGCGACATTTGCTGGTTCATGATGCGCATTATGGTCGCCTCGCTCAGTTGGCTGCGCGCCATGGTGCGACTGATCTGTTGCTGCTCCTCGCAATCCACGACCAATACCCGGCTGACCAGGGGAAGATAGTTTTGCGTTTCCAGTAGCAAAGGTACGACAAGCAGGATATAGGGCGCGTCGCGGTGATGTTCTATCGCCGCTACTGCCGCCTGATGGATGAGCGGATGCAGGATGGCTTCGAGCCGGGTTTTTGCAAGGCTGTCGCTGAACACGAGCTCGCGCATGAGCGGACGATTCAATGCCCCCTCTGCGG
>DAICZK010000142.1 GCA_027311185.1 Sulfuriferula sp. | reverse complement strand
CAACTCGGTCTTGTCGTTGAGCGTCGCGTTATCCTTGAACAGATTGCCGATAAAGGGCAGATCGCCAAAGAACGGGACTTTATTGATGTCCGTTCGTTTGTTTTGATAATAGATCCCGCCCAGCACGACCGTCTCGCCGTTTTTCACCCTGACCTGCGTTTTCACCCGTTTGGTGTCAATAGGCGTAGCCAGAACGCCGCCGCTGCTAAACGGTACTCCAGGCGCGTCGTCCTGGACCTCGATGGTCAGGATCACCGAATCATTATTCAATATCTGGGGATTGACCAGCAAACACAGAAAAGCGTCGACGAACGTAACAGTAGGCGGTGAAGTCGCAGTGCCAGGCGTGACGTTGGGAATTTGCGTTCCCTGCAGGATCACCGCAGGTTTCTGGTTTGCGGTGATGACGCGCGGGCTGGAGATGATTTTACCGCGGCCATCCACTTCAAGCGCCGAGAGTTCAAGATTAATCAAGGCGCCGCTGCCCAGATTGTATAACGACAAACCCATGGTCGCCGCATTGGTCGCCGCCGATGGTAGATTGACGTTAAAGGGGTTGGCACTTCTCGGCACCGCAGTACCCGCTGCGCCACTGGAAAAAGCCGGAATGCTATTGAGTCCCGATGTCGCGCCTGCATCAGCCGCGGAACTGGAAACGCCGCCTATGGTGCCGCCGTTACTGGTAGTAAACGGGGTCGAAGCGCCGAATTTCACCCCCAGATCCTTGCTGAATGAATCGTCGGCCACCACCACCCGTGCCTCTATCATGACCTGTCGCGCCGGCGTATCGATAAGCTTGAGCAATTCTGCGATCTGTTCCTGCTTACTGGGGATGTCGTCGACGATCAGCGTATTGGTCTGCAGTTCGGAAGTTGCACTGCCGCGTGGCGACAAGATGCGGTTAGGATTATTGGCTGCGCCGGTAGCCGCGGGAGCCATGGCGGCAGCCGTTTGGGCTTTGATGCCCTGAGCTTGCGCGTCACAAGTCACGTCCTGGCCCGTTTCGCCGGGCAATGCCGGCAGCCCCAGCAACTCGCGCACCGCCTGATCAGCCTTTTTGTAATTGAGCTGGTATTGCCGTACCACCAGCGGTTCGAGCGCTTCAATACTCTGGCGCGATTCAAGCTCGGATTTTTCTTTCGCCAGTAATTCGTCTTTGGGTGCGACCCAGATCACATTTCCGATTTCGCGCTTGTCCAGGCCCTTGGCTTGCAAAATGATGTCGAACGCCTGATCCCACGGCACATCTTTGAGTAACAGCGTCAAGTTGCCGGTAACCGTGTCGCTGGTGATAATGTTTTTACCGGTGAAGTCGGCGATCACCTGCAACACCGAGCGCACGTCGGTGTTCTGGAAATTGAGCGACAGTTTTTCGCCAGTGTAACGCGGTTTCGCGCCCATGCCCTGGCTGGTGTCCTCGACTTTAGGTCGTACCTCGACGATGAACTGGTTGTCGGTCTGATAGGCGGAGTATTCATATTCGCCTTTGGGCTGTATCAGCATATTGACATTGTCGCCATGTCCTTGAGTCTCCACATACTGCACCGCGGTACCGAAATCGGTCACGTCCAGGCGACGCTGCAAGCTGTTTGCGATCTCGGTATTGATGAAGTTGACCAGCAAGCTGCCGCCTTGTTTGCGAATATCTATCCCGGTCGTGCTGTCGGACAAGGTCGCAATAACGCGCGCGGCACCGTCGGAACTGCGCCGAAAATCGATATTTTTGATGCTGTGCTTGGCCGCGCCCAGAGTCGGTGGGGCGAAGTGCGCGGTGATATTGCTGGTTGCTGTGCTGTCGGACGACTTGAGCGTAATCAACAGCGAATTGCCGTTGATTTTCGTTTCGTACTGTGCGGGCTTGAGCAGGTTCAGAACCAGGCGCGTGCGGTCGCCGGCCTGCACGACGTTGATACTGCGCAACGCCCCCTGATTAACGTTTACCGTGTTTTTACCCAGTCCGTTGGCGGTGTTGGCCAAATCGAGCGCGATGCGGGGCGGATCATTGACCGTAAAGCTCACAGGGCTGTTTTGGAGACCCTGCTTCATCGCGATCTTGACGAGCAGTTCGCCATTATCCATGGAGGAAAATTCAACACCACTGACCGAATTGGTATCGGCATGCGCATATTGGACGCTAAGTGCAACAAGCCAGAGTGCGGCGAGGAAAGTCAGCAGACGTTGGCTCATTCGGGCGATATCGGTTTTCATTATTTGTATGCTCCTTATTGTTCTTGCAGAGTAAGCGTACCATCGCGCTCTACCCAATCGCCAGCGCTATCTTGCACGGTTTCTTTTAATTTGACTTGCGTATCGGTGATAGACACTACCTTGCCGAAATTCTGCCCCAGGTAATTACCCACTTTCACGGTATAAATGATTTTCCCTGGTGTTTGAATTACCGCGTAAATCTCATTTTTTTTCTTTAACACTCCAACCATTTTGAGGTTCTCCAATGCAAAGGATTCCAGCAATTCCTTGGGTCTGTTCAGATCCGGCTGCAAACCACCTCCCTCCCCCGAGCTTAACGTCAATTTGCGCGGTTTGAACGGATCGGGCAAATCAAAGGCACTATAGGTGAAAACAGCGTATGGTTTCATTTCAGGCAAGGGCTCGACTTTTCCTCGCAGGTTAGCCCCCGAATTTTTCACGAACTGCGTCAAATCATCATGTCCGGTACCGGAGCAGGCAGACAAGCTCAGAACGATAAGCATTGCGACAAGCGCTCTCATTTCGGACCACTCCCCGTTTTACCATGCTTCTTGTTCAGCTTGCTTTGCGCGGCAAGTTCGTCTTCATCGAGGTAGCGATAGGTTTCGATGACAGCGTTCATATACAGACCGCCGTCCTTGTCGACGCCGATACTCACGTCGTGCAAGGTAGCGATTCGCGACAATTGTGCAATGTCGCTCGCAAAAGCGCCAAAATCATGATAAGACCCGGTCACGCGGATGTTAATGGGCAGCTCGGCATAAAAATCCTTTGGCGTTTCCGCCCCCGGTTTGAAGAGTTCGAACTGCAGTCCGCGGTTCAATCCCGCCTGATTGATATCGCTGAGCAGTGCATCCATTTGCGAGCGGTTCGGCAGTTGCTTGAGCAAGGCGCCGAAAGAACGATTAATATCGACGAGCTGCTGTTTATAGATATCGAGATTCACTGCTTGCTGTTTTTTGTTTCTGAAGCTGTCGCGCAGCGACAGCTCTTCCTGTTGCGACGCACCGAGCGCAGTCAGCTGGGAGCTCCATACAAACCAGTAACCGCCAAACAGAACAATCACGAAGAAGACGGCCAGCACCGCCATTTTTACCGGTGGAGATGCGTTGGCCAGGTCTTTGAGGTCAATATTGCGTAAATCGCTCAGTTCCATGATTACCCCGTTTTCCCTGTGTCTTGCGTATTTTTAGTTTTGTCCGGCGCGACCAGTTGTACATCAAGGCTAAATTCGTTCGCGCGCAAGCCCTGCACTGTCGCCGACTTGATCTCGACCAGGGTCGCTCCCTCCAGCCACGGCGAGGCGTCGAGATTGCGCATCAGGGTAGACACTCGCGCGCTCGACTGTGCATAGCCTTGCAGATGGACTGTACTGCCCGTCTGGTCGATCGATTTCAGATACACCCCCTCAGGCAGCCGGCGCACCAATTGATCAAGCAAATGCACAGCTTCAGACCGGTTGGTTTGCAAGGTCTCGACCACTTGTTTACGCGCTAGCAAGGCCTGGGTCTGTTCCTTCAATTTTTTAATATCGGCAATATCTTTATCTAATTTAGCAATTTCCGTTTTGAGATATTCGTTGCGCATGCGCTGCGTATAAATACGTGCTTCGAGCGCAAGGTAGCCAAGCACGGTGATTGCGACGGCCAGCAGCGCTACCGAACCGAGCATCAGACTGAAATGACGCAGACGCGCTGCGCGCCGCATCTCGCGATAGGGGAGGAGGTTAATGCGTATCATACGGTATCGAACCTCCGCATCGCCAGCCCGCAAGCCACCATCAAGGCAGGCGCGTCTGCCGCCAGTTTCGGCGCGGACACCCGCGCGGACAGAGTCATGCCTTCAAAGGGATTAACAACCAGGGTACTCGCCTCGGTACGATTCGCCACCGCCTCGTCCAGCCCCGGTAGCCCCGCGCAGCCGCCCGCCAGAACAACGTGGTCGACTTTGATGTATGAAGTCGAGGAAAAGAACAATTGCAACGCCCGGCTTATTTCCAGCGCCAGCGTCTCGATAAAGGGTTGCAGAATTTCCAGGTCGTAATTCTCGGGCATGGCGCTCTTGCGTTTGGTTTTTTCAGCCTCTTCCGCCGTCATCCCGTAACGCCGCTGAATCTCTTGCGTCAACTGATTGCCGCCAAAAGACTGCTCTCGCGAATAGACCATGACATTATTGACGAACACCATGATATGCAT
>DAICZK010000141.1 GCA_027311185.1 Sulfuriferula sp. | reverse complement strand
GAACCGCCCAGAAACGCGGCCCAGTCGTTATTGTGCCAGTCCAGGTGGGATTGATCGCCAAGGCGGCTTTCCTGAATCCGGAAACCGGAATAGTGAGTATCGGCGCCCAAGCGTTGCCCGGGGCTATCGGCAGGCATTTCGAAATGACTTTTATTGAACAGAATTTCGCGCGCGGTCATTTGAGCCGAAGCATCGTTCGAGGAGCGGTCGAGCCGGTACATCGCAACCGGATTCTGGAAAAAGCGCCCCGGATAAAAAAAAGCGACGGGATACTGCCCCGGCCCGTCAGCAAATAACGCGTCCGCCGATTTGAAATGGATCTTCCCATGCGCGTCCCAGTCGATCTGTTCCAGCACGTCACGATCAGGCACTGGGACCGGTTGATAAGCCTGCTTCGCGGCAAGCCGGGCTTGTTCTATCATGCCCTGCCACGAAAAAGCAGTCGCCGGTCCTAACGCCAAACCCGTATCGGCAGCAGCAGCATGAGACCATGGCACTGCCGCCGAAGCAGCAGATGCGGCAAGCAGGCGCAAAAACTGGCGCCGATTGAGTTCAGTCATGAATAAAACCTTATTTCGACAGCAGAGATAGTCAGTGCCCGGATGGAAGTCACGCCCAGGCGCGCAGCAGTACCGGCGGCGTCGAGCGTTCTTCAGGGGTAAGCAACCAACGGTGACGACGTAGCGACAGACCCCAGCGCGATTCGCTGGTAAACACCACCAGCGGAGCCGCCAGCAGTAACGGCAGCCCGGTCGGCAACAGCCACCATACCGCATCGCGATAGGAAAAGAAAGTGGCCAGCAGACCCAGCGCAACGGCCGCCATCATCGGCGCAAACCGGCGTAATGCATCGCCCCACGGAATGGAGGTGGCTTCCCGTGTGGGCGATTTCCATTCCAGATTCAACCCGGTCAGCGCGGTGAGTACAAACAGCGTATGCGCCATCATGCGGATAGGCGCTTGCACCGCGGACAACATGACTTCAAGCAAGGCGCTCTTGATCAACGCGGTGCGACCGCCATAAGCAGCCTGCTCTCCCTGCATCAGGAGGGTGGTCACTGCCAGCACGCGCGGCAGAAACAGCAGGGTCAGCGTCAAGCCCCACAACCATGCTAATGTCGAAGACATACCCAACCAGGCCAAGCCGCTGGCCGCCTCGGCGTGAGGCTCAAGCAATCGCACGCTCAGACTGACCAGCAGAAAACCTAGCCACAAGGGCGCGGAAACGTAAGCCAGCGCGCCGGTCACCAGCATGGCGCGGTGGGCGGGTTCGAAACCCGGTTCGGTGAAAAGACGGAAATTCATCAGATTGCCCTGACACCAGCGCCGGTCGCGCTGCAGTTCTTCCATCAGATTGGAAGGTTGCTGCTCGTAACTACCCTCCAGAGCCGTGACCAGCCAGGTATGGAAACCCGCGCGACGCATCAGCGCGGCCTCGACGAAATCATGCGACAGAATCTCACCGGAGAGCCCGCCGCGACCAGGCAACCGCGCCAGAGCGCAATGCTTCATGAACGGCTCCACGCGGATAATCGCATTATGGCCCCAGTAATGGGATTCGCCCAGTTGCCAATATTGCATGCCGGCGGTGAACAGACGCCCCGCTACCCGCCCGGCAAACTGCTGGGCACGCGCATGTAAAGTCTGCACGCCGCAGGCACGCGGCGCAGTCTGGATAATACCGGCCGTCGGATGTGCTTCCATCAGCCGAACCAGCGTCGTAATGGTATCCCCCGTCATCACGCTATCGGCGTCGAGTACCACCATGTAGCGGTAATTACGTCCCCAGCGACGGCAGAAATCGGCTACGTTGCCGGCCTTGCGCCGGGTACGATGCTCGCGCAAGCGGTAGTAGAGCCGACAGCGATCGCCCAATTGCGCCTGCAGATCCGACCATGCTGCCAGTTCCAGTGTACGCAAAACAGGATCATAGGTGTCAGACAGCACGTAAACATCGAACAGCTCGGCCGCTTCGCTCTCGGCCAGCGACTCGCAGGTCGCGCGTAAACCGGCAAACACCGGGCCCGCGGGCTCATTACAGATCGGCATGATAATCGCGGTACGCGCGTCGCTGCCCAAGCTCTGCCGACGCGCTGCAGCAAAGGAGAGCGCATGCGGGTCAGGACGCCACTGCACCCAGAACCCCATCAGCGCAGTCACAAAACCGACCGTAACCCAGCCGAACAATACTACGAACAAGCCAAGCTGGATAAAATGCAGTACCGGATAGGCCGCACCTGCGGCCTGGGTACGAAACAAAAGGGCGGCAGCCAGGGTCGTGCTGACAACCACCAAAACCATCAGCGCCCGCCGCCGACTCGTAGCGGCACGCTGCCAGGCAGATTGTTCGGCGGGCGCCTCGCGGCGCGTCAACGAAACATCGCTCAGGGAGAGCCAGAGGCCACGCCAGAAACCCGTCCACGGGCGCGGCGTCATGCTGCCGCGACAAATAGAGGGAGCTATCGTTGTGGGGCGGGTCAGAATCGGGATATCGTAAGGTTTCATACCAGCAGTCTATTGTGGGGATCTTGCATGACCTCAAGCAAATACTGCGCCAGAAGGAAATAAACTTTCCATGACATTGATTAGTATTATTTTTTGTTGGCACGCGGGGAGGAACGCCGCTCAATTTAAGCGATGGCCGCAACGCCGATGTCGCTATCCGGCGACACCAGAGTTGCGGATGATGGCAACAATAAACTTAACCGTTTGATAATTAACTAAATATAAGCCGTCTCCGATTAGCGACAGTTCGGTACATCGCGCGATGGCACCGGAATATCGCCACATTCAAAGCCAAAATGCCGGCCACACCCCACCAATCTGCCAACTCACGTCGTGGAAGGTTTATTTAAATACCCGGAAAACAGACTTGCTGTCATGATCATCGCCGCGCCCAGCCATTCTTTGCCGACCAGCGATTCGCCTGCCAGAAAATAGGCCGACAGCGCCGAGACGATCAATTCGAACAGAAGGATAATGATCGCGCGGTTGGCCGCCACGTGCAGCAAACCGTACTGCAAAACGACAGTAATAATGATCATCGCGACCGCAAGCATCAGCAAGACGCCCCATACCTGAACGCTATAGCCGGTCCACGCGGCGAACGAAAGCGGCTGCAACAACAGTAGCAAGGGCAGCGGCACCAGCGTGCCGCCTACCCAGATACCGAGGGATTTTGCCTCTATGCTCAGCATGTCGGCTTTTTTTGACAACACATTGGTGAGCGCGAAACTGACTCCTGCCGACAAGCCTGCCCACTCCGCCGGGTTACGCGGCAATGGCAAGCGGCCGTCCACTTGCCATAACATGACGACTGCACCGGCAAGAGAAAGTAGGATGATGTAAAAACCCAGGCGACTCAGGCGCTCGCCCAGCAATACTCTGGAAAACAGTATCGTCCACAGCGGCGCCAGATAAAACAGCAGCGAAACGCGCATCACTTCGCCGTTAATGACCGCCAGCACGTAAGCAGTATTGGTCCAGCCCGAACTCACCGCAATCGCCAGCCACCACCATTTTGCGGCCAGCGCATTACTGACATGCCGGCGATATAAAGGCAGACCGACAATCAAAGCGACGCCATAAGTCATAAACGACGACATCAATCCCGACACGCCCATATGACTCAGCCAGCGATACGGATACCAGATCAACCCCCACAAGGTCGCACTCATCAGCAAAGCCAATACTGGCAAGCTCGCATGTTTGCTATTTGACTGCATTATCATGGGATTTTGGCGCAGAAAGCGGCAATATCGCAACAAATTATATTAATACCCGCTGTATTCATTTGTTTTTGTTTCAATTTCCCTGATTAACATCCGAACCGGTACACCATGAGCCTGCTTCCGGGATTATAATATCGGTTTTTCTCGACCCGCCCGGGCTATGAATCCCTATCTTAACTGTTTACAACCATATCCGTTCCAAAAATTACGCGAGCTTTTTGCAGATATTCAACCCTCGCCGGACTATCAGGCCATCAATCTGTCCATCGGCGAACCCAAACACGCCACACCCGAATTTATCAAAACTGCATTGAACGCGAATCTGGACGGTCTGGCAAGCTATCCAGCGACCGCCGGGATGATAGAACTGCGTCAGGCCATTGCCGACTGGATCGCGCGACGCTACGGCATCCCCGCCCCCAGCCCGGAGCGCGAAATATTGCCGATCAACGGGAGCCGTGAGGCCTTGTTCGCCTTCGCCCAGGCGGTGATCAATCCCTGTTTCGCCGAGCCTGTCGTCATCGCGCCCAATCCGTTCTACCAGATTTACGAGGGCGCGGCTCTGCTCGCCGGCGCACAGCCGCATTATCTGCCTACCCTGGCGGAAAACGACTACCGCATGGATTTTGACGCGGTACCTGAAGCGGTATTGAAGCGCACCCAGCTGGTGTATGTCTGCTCGCCTGGCAATCCCACCGGACACGTCATGAACA
>DAICZK010000140.1 GCA_027311185.1 Sulfuriferula sp. | reverse complement strand
CTATCATCCCGGTCGATGCGCCCGGTTTCGCGGGCAATAAAAATATCGGCAACAAACTGGGCGGCGAAGCCTTGCTCGATTACGTGATCGGCACTGCCGAACCCGAATACACCACGCCCTACGACCTTAACATCATCGGCGAATATAATCTGTCGGGCGAATTATGGCAGGTCAAACCCTTGCTCGACGAACTCGGCATCCGCTTGCTCGCGTGCATCAGCGGCGACGCCAAATACCAGGAAGTGGCGTATTCGCATCGCGCCCGCGCGGCCATGATGGTGTGCTCGAAAGCGATGATCAACATCGCCCGCAAAATGGAAGAGCGCTACGAAATTCCGTATTTCGAGGGTTCCTTTTATGGCGTCTCGGACATGTCGGATTCGTTGCGCCAGATTGCAGGCTTGCTGGTGCAGCGCGGCGCGCCCGACGAGTTGCTGGGGCGCACGGAAGTATTGATACGGCGCGAGGAAGCGCGCGCCTGGGCCCGAATGAAGGAATACACACCGCGTCTCAAGGACAAGCGCGTGTTGCTGATCACCGGCGGCGTGAAGTCCTGGTCTGTCGTCGCGGCACTGCAGGAAGTCGGCATGGACGTAGTCGGCAGCAGCACCAAAAAATCGACCAAGGAAGACAAGGAAAAACTCAAGGGCATGATGGCGGACGACGCGCATGCGGTGGACGACATGACGCCGCGCGAGATTTACAAACTGCTCAAGGACGCGCGCGCAGACATCATGCTGTCCGGCGGACGTTCGCAGTTCATTGCGCTGAAGGCCAAGATGCCCTGGCTGGACATCAATCAGGAGCGCCACCACGCCTACGCCGGTTATGAGGGCATGGTCGAGCTGGTGAAACAGATCGACCAATCGCTTTATCATCCGGTGTGGAAACAGGTGCGGCAGGCCGCTCCCTGGGAGGTCTGATCATGGCGCTAGTCACGGAAACGAAGAAATCCTGCACCGTCAACCCGCTCAAGATGAGCCAGCCATTGGGCGCGAGTTATGCCTACATGGGCATGCACAATTGCATGCCGATGATGCACGGCTCGCAAGGCTGTACCGGTTTTGGACTGGTGTTGCTGGTACGGCATTTCCGCGAGGCCATTCCGTTGCAGACTACTGCCATGAACGAGGCGACGACCATCCTCGGCGGTATGGACAATATCGAAAAAGCGATCGTCAACATCAAGACGCGGGCCAACCCCGACCTGATCGGCATTTGCTCGACGGGCCTCACCGAAACCAAGGGTGAGGATGTCGAAGGCGATCTGAAGCTGATACGCGCAAAGCACCCCGAACTGGGCGAGACCGAGGTGGTTTACGTATCGACACCGGATTTCGTCGGCGCATTCCAGGATGGCTGGGCCAAGGCCGTGCTGGCGATGATACAGGCGCTGGTCGAGCCGACCACGCAGCGCTCCGACAACCAGATTAACGTGCTCACGGGGTGTCATCTGACTGCGGGAGATATCGAGGAGCTGCGCGAGATCATCGAGGCATTCGATCTCTACCCGATCTTTCTGCCGGATGTGTCAGGTTCTCTGGACGGCCATATCCCCGACGAATTCAGCCCCACGACTTTGGGCGGCACAACCTTGAAAGAGGTACGGGCGATGGGGTCGTCGCTGTTGACTCTGGCGATCGGCGAGCAGATGCGCGGCTGCGCCATGGAAATTGAAATGCGTACCGGCGTCGGCTTCAAGGTGTTTGACCGGTTAACGGGTCTGGCGGCGTCCGACCGTCTGATCAGCACACTGACCAAGGTTTCGGGACGCGCGGTGCCGCAAAAATACCGGCGGCAGCGCAGTCAGCTGGTTGACGCGATGCTCGACGCGCATTTTTTCTTTGGCGGCAAAAAAATCGCCATCGGCGCCGAACCCGATCTGCTTTGGGCGATGGCCAACTGGCTCGCTGAAATGGGCTGCGAGCTGACTGCGCTGGTCACCACTACCAAATCGCCACTGTTGGGCGATCTGCCAGCGGAAGAGGTGCTGATCGGCGACCTCGAAGATCTCGAAGCGCGCGCTCAGGGCTGCGATCTGCTCATTACCCATTCTCACGGACGGCAGGCTGCCGAACGGCTGGCGATCCCGTTTTTTCGCATGGGAATCCCGATGTTCGACCGCCTGGGCAGTGCTCACCGGTTGTCCGTCGGTTATCGCGGCACGCGCGATCTGGTGTTTGAAATCGGCAATATGTTTATGGCGGCAGAACACGTTAATCATCCGGACAGCTGGCCTTTGCCTGCCTCCAGCAAGGTCGACGATCTGGCGCTGGTAACGGCAGTGTGAGTTTAACCTAATCGGGAGGTTTTTATGAAAGTAGCATTCGCCACACAAGATCTACAACGCGTAGATGCACACTTCGGGTGGGCCAAGAATATTGCCATATACGACGTCAAGGCGTCCGGCTATAGCTTTATCGAGACCCTTACCTTCGACGGCGATTTGCAGGAGGACGGCAACGAAGACAAACTCGCGCCCAAGCTCGATGCGATCAAGGACTGCGCCATTCTGTATGTTGCCGCAATAGGCGGATCGGGCGCTGCGCGCGTAGTTGCCAGCAAGATACATCCGATCAAGGTGGCTCAGCCCGAATCTATCATGGATATCCTGGATAAATTGCAGGATGTGGTCAAAGGCACGCCGCCGCCCTGGCTGCGCAAGGCGCTGCTCAAGGATCAGGAACGTGAATTCAATTTTGAAGACGAGGTGCAAGATGACTGAAGCCGCTGTAGCAGGAAATACCGTGACGCAATCCCCCGCGTCGTTGCTCGATACCTTGTTCGTGGTCGAGCTGATCAAGCAGTGGCGGGCGCAGGATACGCACGGCGCCTGGGATGGCAAGACCGATGCGACCTTGCTCGAACCTTATATCGTCACCAAGGAACAGCGCCGGGAAATGCCTATCATCGGCGATCCCGACCCCGAGACTTTATGGCGGCTGGAATTGTTCTATAACGCGGTCGGCCTGTCGATCGAGCGGCGTAGCGGCGTGATGGTATCGCCGATGATGAAAATGTCACACGAAGGTTTCGGCCGTCTGGTGCTGATCGCCGGTCGATTGGTGGTCGTGAACAAGCAGCTGCGCGATGTGCACAGGTTCGGTTTCCTGAGCATGGAACAGCTCGCGGAAGAGGGCGAAAAACTGGTAGTGGCCGGGGTGGATATGATCAATCAGTTTCCCGAAGTGGCGAAATACGGTTAGGAGCGGGCGATGGAATATCTCGATATGCTCAAGGCGAGAGTAAAAAAGCTTAATCAGCAGGCGACCGCACTGAAAATGGACCTGCACGATCTGTCCGAAGATCTGCCTACCGGCTGGGAGCGCATCATGGAGGTCGCCGAAAAAACTTATGCCGCGCATCTGGCCCTGACCGAGGCGCGGAAACTGCTTGCCGCCGCAGGTGGCTGAAAGGGGGGTGTGATGGCTATATTCAATATTACTTTGCCTAGCGGCGAAATCTGGACGCCGAATTTCGTCGCCGACTTGAATCAGGAAAAATGCATAGGTTGCGGCCGCTGTTTCAAGGTTTGCTCGCGCGATGTGCTGCAACTGGTCGGCATAGACGAAGATGGCGCAGTCATCGCACTCAACAGCGACGATGATGACGACGACGAGGAATATGAAAAAAAGGTCATGACCATCGCCCATCAGGAAAACTGCATCGGTTGCGAGGCCTGTTCCAAGATTTGCCCGAAAAAATGTTACACGCATAGTCCTTTAACGACGGAGTAATCCGTTTTGCGGGAGGTGGCGATGAATCCGTATCTGAATGAGGTGGTCGGCGACGACTGGCTTTGGCGCTATGCGCGATTTCCCGAAGAGGCGTTGACATACGCGTTTGCCGGCGTGATTCTCGGCTCGGGAAGGGGCGACATACGCCCGCCCAACCTGGGCATGGGACTTGCGCGGGAGCACTTCGCCGCGTTGCTGGCGCGATATTTTCCGGGCGCCGAGCTGACGCCTGCTGCGGTTGACCACCTGGCCAGTTGCGTGGCGGGCAACGTGCGCCGCGTCGATGAATTCGACGAGCTGTTGGCGCTCTTGCTCGAGCATCGCAGCGACGATGCGCCATACACGACCTGGCTGGCCTATGCGCTTGCCAGCGGCTGTACCGGCGGAAAACATCTGTTTGAGGATATGGGTTTGCCCGAACGGCAGATGTTGTCGGACTTGCTGGAACGGCATTTTGCTGCGCTTTATCGGAAAAATACCGGCAATATGAGATGGAAGAAATTTTTCTACAAGCAACTGTGCGACCGCGCCGAGGTCAAGGCATGCCTTGCGCCAAGTTGCGGCGTATGCAGCGAATACCACGACTGTTTCGGGCCTGAAGAGGCTAGCCCAGTCGGGGCGCGTATGTCCGATAGCTGCACCGTTTGACGCGGCGCGCGGGACGAATATGGAAATAAATAGGTACGCGCCGAGTAAATCTCGGCGAATCGTTATATAGTAAATGTTATATCGCAACAGCGT
>DAICZK010000013.1:13666-17988 GCA_027311185.1 Sulfuriferula sp. | reverse complement strand
TGGCGCCCCAGGGTGTTGCCGGCCATCTGGGCTTCGGCGGCGCGTAAAAAGTTTGCCGGGTCGCCATGACTCGCGGCGTCGGCAACGGCGCTGGTTATTTCCAGCATTTCGTACACGCCGATGCGGCCGCGGTAGCCGGTCTGGTTGCAGTGCGCACAGCCGCGGCCTTGCTGGTAGCGCGGGGCGACGTCCGCGGCGAGCAGTTGAGTAGCAAGCCAGGCCTGCTCGGTGGGTCTGGGCGTGTACGGCTCGGCGCAATTGTCGCAGATCAGGCGAACCAGACGCTGCGCCACGACCGCCTGAATCGAGGTGGCGACCATATAGCGCGGCACGCCCATGTCCATGAGCCGGACGGGCGTACTGGCGGCGTCGTTGGTGTGCAGGGTCGACAGCACCAGGTGTCCGGTGATGGCCGCACGCATGCCGATCTGCGCGGTTTCCTGATCGCGCATCTCGCCGACCAGGACGACATCGGGGTCCTGGCGTAGTGCGGAGCGCAGGACGCGGGCGAAATCTAGGCCGATTTTTTCATTGACCTGCACCTGATTGATGCCGGGCAGGCGGTATTCGACCGGGTCTTCTACGGTAATGATTTTGTGTTCGGGGCTGTTGAGTTCGGATAGTGCGCCGTACAAGGTCGTGGTTTTGCCGCTGCCGGTCGGGCCGGTGACCAGGATGAGGCCGTTCGGGCGTTGCAAAATGCTGCGAAAACGCGCCAGCATGGCGGGCGGCATGCCGATGGCGTTAAGATTGAGCGTGTTTCCGCCTTGATTGAGTAAACGCATGACCACCGATTCGCCGTACTGGGTGGGCATGGTGGAAATCCGCACGTCGACGGGCTGTTGTTTGACCTTGATGGCAAAGCGCCCATCCTGTGGCAGGCGTTTTTCCGAGATATCGAGTCCCGACATCAGTTTCAAGCGCAGCGACAGCGCCGGCGCGATCTTGATATCGGCACGCGTCTGCAGGTTGAGAACGCCGTCGATACGAAACCGGATATGCAGGGCGTCGACCTGCGGCTCTATGTGGATGTCGGACGCGCGAACCTGGGTGGCGTCGTCGAAGACGGATTGCAGCAGTTTTACCACCGGTGCGTCTTCTGCGCCGGGCGAAGTATTAAGGCTGGCGAAGTCGATATAGCTGTCGCCCAGATCCTGTCCGAGTTCGCGGGCTAGGTCGGTGATTTCATCGGTTTTGCGGTAGATGCGGTCGATGGTTTGCAGCAGTTCGTTTTCGTTGATGACCGCCAGTTCGATGGGTTGTTTCAGGATGCGCGCAAGTTCGTCATAGACTACGAGATCGGTAGGATCGGCCATGCCGACGAGCACCTGGTCGCCCAGATTTTCCAGTACGATGGCGCGAAACCGCCGCGCCTGCATTTCGGGCAGCAAGCGCGTGGCGTCGGCTTTGATCACATAATTTTTGAGATGAATGAAGGGGATGTTAAGTTGCTTGGCAATCGCTTCGGCGATCTGGTCCTCGTTGACCAGGCCGTTTTCCACGAGAAAACGACCGAGTTTGCGGCCGCTTTTTTTCTGCTCGTCGAGCGCGAGCTGCAACTGGGCTTCAGAGAGCAGTTTCTGGCGCACCAGCAGTTCGCCAAGGCGGATTTTTTCCGGACGTGCCATGTGATCCCCAAAATTTGATTTATTATGCGCGCATCTTAACCTGAATTCGGGATTATTGTAATAAATCCATGATTGTCGTCAAATTGTCATGATAGCCCTGTATTTTGAAAAAAGCTTAAAAATTGGGAGTGACATCAAATGTCCAAGCGCGAAATGCTATTGAATATTTTGGAACAGCGAACGCTGTTTCCCCTCTTTCAGCCGATCATGGATTTGCAACAGGGGCATTTGATCGGCTATGAGGGTTTGGTTCGAGGCCCGGGAGACAGCGAACTGCATCTGCCGCAGGCGCTGTTTCGCACGGCAGAGCGGGCCAATCTGCTGGTGCGGCTGGAAAGCCTGTGCATAGAGATCGTGACCACGGAATTCGTGCGCAATGCACTGTCCGGCAAGCTGTTCGTCAATATCAGTCCTTTCTCTCTGCTGGCTGGGGCATTGACGGATGATTTGCTGAAAAAGCTGCTCGACAAGCGAAACGGCCTGTGTGACCGCCTGGTCTTTGAAATCACCGAGAGTTCCCCGAAAATGAACAGCGCGTCGGTGGTTGCCGGACTGAATACGTTGCGGGAATACGGCTTCAAAATCGCGCTCGATGATCTGGGTGAGGGATTTTCCAGCCTGCGCTTGTGGTCTGACGTGCGGCCTGAATACGTAAAGCTGGACAAACATTTCGTTGCCGGGATACATAAAGACCCGCTGAAACTGCAATTTGTGCGCTCCATCAAGCAGATCGCAGAAAAAAGCCACGCGACTATCATCGCCGAAGGCATAGAGTATCGCGCCGAACTGCTGGTATTGCGCGAAATGGGTATCCGCATGGGACAAGGCTATTTTATCGGCTACCCGCTCAAACAGCCCGAGACGGCGATCAGCACGGCGGCCCGTTCGTGCCTGGACGGAAGCCTGGTTAGCGCGAATCCGTGGGCCAAGGTCGTGTTGCAGCGCGGCAGGCGAGCCGGTTTGCTGTTGAGCGAAGTTCCGACTGTGACGCTGCAAACTACCAGCGAGACGGCGCTGCAAATTCTGCTGGCGAATCCCGAGCAAACCGTTCTGCCCGTGCTCGACGGGCAAGTGCCGGTGGGATTGTTGAGCCGTACCATGGTGGACAAATTTTCTCATGGTTACATACGCGATTTGTACAGCCGCAAACCCTGCATCGTTTTTATGGACAGCAATCCGCTGATTGTGGATGTCGACATGTCCATTGTCGAGTTGAGTCAGCTCGTGCTGATGCAGGGGCAAAAGCGTTTTGCGGATGGGTTTATTCTGGTGCGCGACAAACTGTACGCGGGCGTGGGTTCGAATTTCGCGCTCATGCAGGAAATAACCCGGCAACAGATACAGGAAGCGCGTTACGCCAATCCGCTGACCATGCTGCCCGGAAACGTGCCGATCAGCGAACAGATCGACTTGCTGCTTGAAAATGCGCAATCGTTCTGGGTATGCTATGTCGATCTGGACAGTTTCAAACCTTTCAATGACGTCTTTGGCTACCGGCGCGGTGATGACTTGATCAAGCTGACGGCGGACGTGTTGGTCAGCCATGTGGACAGCGATATCGATTTTGTCGGCCACATCGGCGGCGACGATTTTTTTGTGCTGTTTCAGAGTCAGGACTGGGAAGCGCGCTGCCGGACAATATTGGCCGCGTTCGATCAGGCCATCAGCGATTTTGCGCGAGAGGAAAATCTTGGCGCCGGTCCCTACTTCGCCGAAGACAGGCGTGGCAACCGCATGGAGTACGGCTTCCCGACTTTGTCTATCGGCATCGTTCCGGTGAGGAAATCCCAGTTTCATGAAGTTCATGAGATCGCTGCGGCAGCGGCGGAAGTCAAAAAGGAAGCCAAGAAAATCAGCGGGTCGAGCCTGTACGTCGATCAGCGCGGCGCGCACGCCATGCTGCCATCATCGGCGCTGGTGGCGGCCTGATCGACGCCGCAAGGGTAGCGGATATGATGCACATTTTGTTATCATCATCCAATGAGCATTCAACTTCGCGTCGCCAGTTACAATATCCACAAGGGCTTTTCGCGCTTTAACCGGCGCATGGTTATTCACGATTTGCGGGCGCGGTTGCGCGCGCTCGATACGGATATCGTTTTTTTGCAGGAGGTGCAGGGCAGTCATTCGGGACATGCGCAACGCTGGCTGCACTGGCCCCCCGTTCCGCAACACGAGTTTCTCGCCGACGAGATGTGGTCGGATTTTGTTTATGGCAAGAATGCCGTGTATGACGAGGGCCACCATGGTAATGCGGTGTTGTCTCGCTATCCGATTGTGGCTTGGGAGAATCTCGATATTTCCGACCATGCATTCGAATCGCGGGGCTTGTTGCATGTGGTCATCGCAGTTCCGGGACTGAGTGCGCAGCTGCATGTCTTCTGTCTGCATCTGGCGTTGTTCGAACGCAGCCGTAAACGGCAGTTGGTGCTGGTGCGCCGCCGCGTGGTGGAGCGGGTACCCGCGGACGCGCCTTTGATCATTGCTGGCGATTTCAACGACTGGCATGGACACGTCGGGCGCGACTTCGCGGCCGAGCTCGGCTTGGTCGAGGTGTATGAAGCCACGCACGGACGCGTCGCGCGCAGCTTCCCGGCCAACCTGCCTCTGCTGTCGCTGGACCGTATTTATGTGCGCGGCTGGCAGGTTCAGCATGCCGAAGTGGCATGGCGGGTGGACGGCTGGCGCCGTTCA
>DAICZK010000013.1:0-13656 GCA_027311185.1 Sulfuriferula sp. | reverse complement strand
CCGGCAGCGGCGGCGGTTTGTCGCGCAACACGATAGCCTTATAAGCTCCCTGGACAAGTTCCTCAGATGTTTAATCAACAGGTAAATGAGATGCGTAGTGTGACATTCCGCAGGAAGCGCTGTACATGGATGATTATTATGTAGCTGCGACGATGTTCGTCGCTATCGTTTTTGCCGCAAGTGCGTAGCAATTGGATTGTTCAGTAACGTTTTGTCGTGGTACAATGCCGGGCTTGTTATTGATGTAACGGACGGGAATGATTGCGGCAGGTGTGGGGTGCATGAGGCTTGAACCAGTCTCGACGCAACATGTCCACAACATACGGAGTTTAACTCTTTTGCGAGTGGCCATGGCGGCGCCCCGGGCTTTCATTTTCAGCAAGGTTCGTAAATGTAGCAAAATTCGCACAGCTGTCTACGCTTGGGGTGTTCCCGTCGGGAATGTTTGGCGATGGCTGGAGGCTTAACCCTAAAGGAAAAATCATGTCTATTACTATGCGTCAAATGTTGGAAGCAGGTGTCCATTTCGGACACCAGACCCGTTTTTGGAATCCGAAAATGGCGCCGTACATTTTCGGTCACCGCAATAAAATCCATATCGTGAATCTGGAGAAAAGCCTGCCGATGTTCCAGGACGCGCTCAAGTTCGTGCGCAAGCTGGCGGCAAATAAGGGCACTGTGCTTTTCGTAGGAACCAAGCGTTCCGCGCGCGAGATCGTGCGCGAAGAAGCCGAGCGCGCCGGCGTGCCTTACGTCGATAACCGCTGGCTCGGCGGCATGCTGACCAACTTCAAGACTGTACGTCAATCCATCAAGCGCCTGAAGGAGCTGGAAGTATTGCTCGGCGAAGGGATCGGCAAGCTTACCAAGAAAGAAACCCTGGTGTTGCAGCGCGAGCTCGATAAATTGAGCCGCAGTCTCGGCGGCATCAAGGATATGACGGCATTGCCGGATGCGATTTTTGTCATCGACGTGGGTTATCAAAAAGGCGCGGTCGTCGAGGCCAATGCGCTCGGCATCCCGGTAATCGGCGTGGTCGATACCAACAACAGCCCGTTGGGTGTCGATTATATCGTTCCCGGCAACGATGACTCCAGCCGTGCGATTCGTTTGTACGCGCGCGGCGTCGCCGATGCGGTGCTGGAGGGTCGTAGCCAGGCCATAGGGGATATTTTGGGCGAAGGTGAAGAATTCGTCGATGTTGTCGAAGATACGGTTGCGGTGCAATAATCTTTGGCCTGCTTAATAAAAAGGGGCTTTCGCCCCTTTTTTTGTGAATTTGGTATTGATAAACCCAGGAGTGAAATATGGTTGACATTACAGCAGGGATGGTACGCGATTTGCGCGAGCGCACTGGCTTGGGCATGATGGAATGCAAAAAGGCTTTGACTGAAACCGATGGCGATATGGCAGCGGCAGAGGATCTGTTGCGCATCAAAAGCGGTGCCAAGGCAAGTAAAGCGGCGGGCCGCGTTGCGACTGAGGGCGTAATCGGCGCATATATCAGCGTCGACGGCAAGACCGGAGCTCTGGTCGAAGTGAACTGCGAAACCGATTTCGTTGCGAAAAACGATGATTTTCTTACCTTTGTCAAAGGCATAGCGCAATTGGCGGCCGAGCACAAAACGACTGACATCGCGGCGTTATCGGCGATGTCCATTCCCGGCGGCGTCGTCGAAGAGGTGCGGCAAGCCTTGATCATGAAGCTGGGAGAAAACCTGACCGTGCGCCGCGTCGCCCAATACGCGACCAAGGACCGTCTGGTTACGTATCTGCACGGATCGAAAATCGGCGTCATGGTCGACCTGAGCGGTGATGAAACGCTGGGTAAGGATCTTGCGATGCACATTGCCGCCAGCAAGCCGACCTGCATCTCCAAAGATCAGGTGGCGCCGGAACTGATTGAAAAGGAGCGTGAGATTTACACAGCGCAAGCCAACGAATCAGGCAAGCCGGCCGATATCGTCGCCAGAATGGTTGATGGGCGCATCGCCAAATTCCTTGCCGAAATTACTTTGCTGGGACAGCCGTTCGTTAAAAACCCGGATCTGACGGTGGAGAAGTTGCTGCTCGAAAATAAAGCCAAGGTTAACGGTTTTACCATGTTTATCGTGGGCGAGGGCATAGAGAAGAAAGTCGTCGACTATGCTGCAGAAGTGGCTGCGGCAGCCAGGGTTTAACCATGAGCGCGCCTGTGTATAAGCGGATATTGCTGAAACTGTCGGGCGAGGCCTTGATGGGCGACGACAGCTATGGTATCAATCACGATACCATTGTCCGTATCGTGAACGAAGTCAAGACAGTGATCGCGATGGGCGTGCAGGTCGCCATTGTGATCGGCGGAGGCAACATATTTCGCGGCGTCGCACCCGCTGCGGCTGGTATGGACCGTGCCACCGCCGATTACATGGGCATGCTGGCCACGGTGATGAATGCGCTGGCGCTGCAGGACGCTTTCCGTCTGAGCGGCGTAGTGAGCCGGGTACAGTCGGCGTTAAACATAGAGCAGGTCGCCGAGCCTTATATTCGCGGTAAGGCGATCCGTTATCTGGAAGAGGGGCGCGTGGTCATATTCGGCGCCGGCACCGGCAACCCGTTTTTCACTACCGACACCGCAGCCGCTTTGCGCGGTATGGAAATGAACGCCGATATCGTTATCAAGGCCACCAAGGTCGACGGTGTTTATACCGACGACCCGAAAAAAAACGCCGATGCAATCCGTTATCATCATTTGACCTTCGATGAAGCCATCCAGAAAAATCTCAAAGTCATGGATGCAACTGCATTTACGCTGTGTCGCGATCAGAAAATGCCGCTTGCCGTTCTGAGCATATTCAAGGCTGGCGCCCTGGCGCGGTTTGTTGCCGGCGAAGATGAAGGTACGATAGTTCGTTGTTAAGGAGCCCCAGGAGGAAACCGCATGATAGATGATGTCAAAAAAACTACCGAGCAACGCATGCGCAAAAGCCTGGAATCGCTAAAGCTCGATTTGGGTAAAGTGCGTACCGGGCGCGCACATACAGGTATACTTGACCATGTCATGATAGACTATTTCGGTAATGCGACGGCAATCAATCAGGTCGCAAACATCACCTTGATGGATGCGCGCACCATCGCCGTGCAACCTTGGGAGGCCAAGTTGGTTGGAGCGATAGAAAAAGCGATACGCGATGCCGATCTGGGTTTGAATCCGGCCAGCCAGGGCAATGTGATTCGCGTGCCCATGCCGGCCTTGACCGAGGAGCGGCGCCGGGATTTGATTAAGGTTGTCAAAACCGAAGGCGAGAATGCCAAAGTGGCAGTGCGTAACGTGCGTCGCGATGCGAACGAACAGCTCAAGAAATTGTTAAAAGACAAAATTGTGAGTACGGACGACGAACGTCGCGCACAGGATGATATACAGAAACTGACCGATAAATTTATTGCAGAGGTGGACAAAGCCTTGATCGCTAAAGAAGCTGATTTGATGGCTGTTTAATTAATTCGTGAATATTTTTAATAGTTCAACCCAGGTAGTACCTGATACATTGGCCGTACCGCGGCATATTGCGATTATTATGGACGGTAACGGCCGCTGGGCAAAAAAACGGTTAATGCCGCGTATCGCGGGGCATAAGCGCGGCGTGGAAATGATACGGGAGATGAGCCGGGCATGCGCGCGGCGCGGAGTTGAATATCTAACGTTATTTGCTTTCAGTTCGGAGAACTGGCGTCGGCCCGAAGAAGAAGTGTCGCTGTTGATGGATTTATTTCGTTATGCGCTGCAACATGAAGTGCGTAACCTGCACGAGAGCCGGGTGCGGTTGAAGGTGATCGGCGATCTGTCACGTTTTGATCCGCAGCTGGTGCAGTTAATCCAGTACTCCGAGCAGATGACAGCGGGGAATACCGGCCTGACCCTGACGGTAGCCGCTAATTACGGCGGGCGCTGGGACGTGCTGCAGGCGGTGGCCCGATTGCTGGCGCAACGCCCGGAACTCGCGGGCCAACCCTTGTCCGAGGAGATGCTTGCACCCTATCTGACCATGCATTATGCGCCAGAACCCGACCTCTTCATTCGCACCGGCGGCGAACAGCGAGTGAGTAATTTTTTGCTCTGGCAGCTTGCTTATTCCGAGCTTTATTTTACCCCGACCTTGTGGCCGGATTTTAACGAAGCGGCGCTGGAGTTGGCCATTACGTCGTATCAGCAGCGCGAGCGCCGGTTTGGCCGCACGAGCGAGCAGCTGGAAGCGTGCAAGGGTTAGCGCATGAATGAAGGACACCGCTCGGACGCACGGACACCTGAATGCGATGGGCACGCATGGCGACGCAGCGCGAGCGCCCGATCCGCCGGCGGGTCTTGCGTTCTGGTAACGACGAAAAATAGGGCGGTATTCGCGTATGCCGAAGCCACTCATTTAACGCGTTTTACATGTCTGCTGCGCGGACGCTAATAATAATGAGCACACTAATAAAACGGATTACTACTGCAGCTTTTTTATTGCTGGGTTTGCTGGCCTGTCTGTTTTGGCTGCCTAAGCCTGCCTGGGCGATTGCATTGTTGCTACCGTTGGCTGTCGGCGCCGTGGAATGGGCGAAATTGTCCAATGTTTCTACCCCGGTGGCCGTGGTTTACGCTGCGGCGTTGCTCGGTTGCGCCATTGCCGTCTATCACTTCGATTTTGCTGTGTGGGCGTATCTGGTCGCTTTACTGATGTGGCTGATCGTCGTGCCAATGTGGCTGGCTGTGGGCTGGCAACTCAAATCAGTCTGGCTGCGCGCGCCTTTCGGTTTCGTCGTGCTGGTGCCAGTGTGGGTCGCCTTGGTGGAATTGCGCGATCGCGGCCCCTGGTGGGTGTTGCTGCTGATGGGCGTGGTGTGGATAGCCGACAGTGCAGCCTATTTTACCGGTCGCCGCTTCGGCAAACACAAGCTGGCGCCGAATATCAGTCCTGGCAAAACCTGGGAAGGGGTGGTCGGCGCGATACTGGCTGTTGGTGCCTATGGTGCCATCGTGTTATCTGTGTTGCGCAGCCCGTTATTTAATCCGCTTGCCTGGGCGGTGCCCGCGATGTTGCTGGGTCTGCTGATGCTGTACCTGGGCATTCTGGGCGATTTGTTCGAATCGTGGATCAAGCGTCTTGCGGCGGTCAAGGACAGCGGCAATCTGTTGCCCGGACACGGCGGTGTACTCGATCGTATCGACGCGCTGACCGCGACCTTACCCATTGCTGCTCTGATCCTGCTGCACGCCGATTTGCTTCAGCAAATTCTATGAGTCAAGTACAGAATCTAACCATACTTGGCGCGACCGGAACGATAGGCGAAAATACGCTACGCGTCGTCGCCCTGCATCCGCAGCGTTTTAACGTGGTGGCGTTGACCGCCGGCTCGCAACTGGAAAAACTGGTGACACAGTGTTTGCGGCATACACCGCGTTATGCGGTCGTGCTCGATGAGGCTAGCGCGGTTCGATTACGCAGTTTGCTCGCGCAGGCCGGATCGAGCACGACAGTGCTGTTCGGCGTCGAAGCGCTCGAGCATGTGTCGTCGATGCCGGAGGTTGATGTGGTGATGGCCGCCATCGTAGGCGCCGCGGGATTGCGCCCGGCAATGGCGGCTGCCCGCGCCGGCAAGCGGGTCTTGCTGGCGAACAAGGAAACCCTGGTCATGGCGGGCCGTTTGTTCATGCAGGCGGTGGCTGAAGGTGGCGCCGAACTGTTGCCGATAGACAGCGAGCATAACGCGATATTCCAGGCGTTGCCGCGCGATTTTCGCGGCGATCTGGCAGCCTGCGGCGTGCGCAGGATATTGCTCACCGCATCGGGGGGGCCGTTTCGCACCACGCCTCTGAGCGATTTGCCTCATGTGACGCCGGACCAGGCATGTGCGCATCCGAACTGGGTGATGGGGCGAAAAATATCGGTGGATTCGGCGACCATGATGAACAAAGGCCTGGAGGTTATCGAGGCGCGCTGGCTGTTCAACGCGTTGCCCGAACAAATCGAAGTGCTGATCCATCCGCAAAGCGTGATTCACTCCATGGTCGACTATCTCGACGGCTCGGTCATCGCGCAATTGGGCAACCCCGATATGCGCACGCCGATTGCCTATGCGCTGGGTTTTCCGGAACGGATAGAGGCGGGGGTGTCGGCGTTGGATCTGATCGGGCGCGGGCTGACTTTCGAGGCGCCGGACTATGCCCGTTTCCCTTGCCTGAAGCTTGCATTTGCCGCTCTGGAGCAAGGCGGGATGCTGCCCGCCGTATTAAATGCCGCGAATGAAGTCGCCGTGGCGCTGTATCTAGCGGGCGCCATCGGCTATGGTCAGATCGCACCGAGCATAGAGCATGCGCTCGATCATGCGCTGGCGGGAGAACCCGGGGCGCTGGACGATGTCATTGAGGCGGACGCGCAGGCGCGGCGCGATACCGCGGCGTATCTCGGACCACGGGCGGCATGACATGCAGTTATTGAGCACACTGTTGGCTTTTGCCGCTGCGCTGGGGATACTGGTCACCTCGCACGAGCTCGGGCATTACCTGGCGGCGCGCTGGGTCGGCGTCAAGGTGTTGCGATTTTCCATCGGTTTCGGCGCGCCGCTGATTACTCGTCATTGGGGGCGCGATGCGACCGAATGGTCGATTGCCGCGATTCCGCTGGGTGGCTTTGTAAAAATGCTGGACGAGCGCGAAGGCATTGTCGCGGCGGAGGAACTGGATCGCGCCTTCAATCGCCAGACGCCAGGCGCGCGCATGCTGATCGTGGCGGCCGGGCCGATGGCCAATCTGTTGCTGGCCGTTCTGCTGTACTGGGGTCTGTTTTTGCACGGGATTCCGGCACTCAGGCCCATTATCGCCGAACCGGCGGTGGCGAGCGCGGCGGCTCTCGCGGGTTTGCACAGCGGCGACGAAATCAAATCGATTGCAGGTGAACCGGTGCGAAGCTGGGCTGACGTGAACTGGGCGCTGTTGCGTCATACCCCGTCGCGCTTGCCTTTGACCGTGCGGCTGGTGGATGGCGAGACCAGCCACCTGGACGCGGCTCACGCAAGTATCGGCGACGGCACAACGGCGCTGCCGGAACAGCTCGGTTTGCGTTTGTTCGATCCGCCGGTAGCCGCGCAGATCGGGAAGGTTTTGCCGGACAGCGTCGCACAGCGCGCCGGTTTGCGGGCGGGAGATAAAATTCTCGCCGTCGACGGTAAAACCATCGCAACATGGGCGGATTTTGTTCAGGTTGTACGCGCTCATCCCGCTGTGACGCTGGCGGTGCAAGCGCAGCGCGACGGGCGCTCGTTTAACCTGACTCTCGTTCCCGCAACGGTGCGCGTGAATCAGCAGGCGATAGGCAGGATAGGTGCCGGGCCGCAGATCGACCCTGCGGTGGTCAACGGGATGCTGACCGAGCTGCATTATTCTGTTCCCGATGCCTTCACGCAGGCTGTGGTCAGGACTTGGCAGACGGCCGCACTCAATCTTGCCATGATGGGGCGAGTCATTACCGGCGGAGTGTCCTGGCACGATTTGTCCGGCCCATTGAGCATCGCTGATTATGCTGGTCAGTCGGCGCGTAGCGGCTGGATGAGCTTCGTTGCTTTCCTGGCAACGATCAGTATCGGTTTGGGCGTGCTTAATTTGTTGCCGATTCCGTTATTGGACGGTGGGCATTTGATGTATTATACGGTTGAGATGTTGAGTGGTGCACCGCTGTCCGAACGAGTCATGATGTTCGGACAACGTTTTGGTCTGGCGGTGCTCCTGACCCTGATGATTTTTGCTTTTTATAACGACATTACTCGTTTGTTTGGTTCTTGATAATGCAAAACAAAATCGCTGCAGCGCTGGTTACGAGTATGTGGGCAATTTCTGCCCACGCAATGGAAGATTTTGTGGTGAAGGATATTCGCGTAGAAGGGTTGCAGCGTACCGAAGCCGGCACCGTATTTAGTTATCTGCCCGTCAAGGTGGGCGATGCGCTGGATGCTGATAAAGCGGACAAGGCAATCAAGGCACTTTATGCAACCGGATTTTTCAAGGATGTTCGCCTCGAAGATCAGAACGGCGTCCTCATCGTGGTCGTACAGGAGCGTCCGGCCATTGCCAGGATCGACATTTCCGGCAGCAAGGAATTCACGGAAACTCAAATTAAGGACGGCTTGAAACAGTCGGGTATCGTCGAGGGGCGGATTTTTGATAAAGCCATGCTCGATCGCGCGGCGCAGGAAATCAGGCGTCTGTATTACAGTCACGGACGATATGCTGTCGTGGTGACGACGAACGTTGCGCCCTTGCCACGTAATCGCGTCGCCATCAGCTTTAATATTAATGACGGCGATGTGGCCAAGATCAAGGAAATCCACATTATAGGCAACAAGGCGTTTACCGAAAAGCAGTTGCGTGAGGCGATTTTGTTGCGCAAGCCAGACTGGTTTACCTGGTTTAGCAAGAATGACGAATACTCCAAGGAAAAATTGGCCAAGGACCTGGAAAGTCTCAAAGCGTATTATCTGAACCGTGGCTATCTCGAATTCAACATCGAATCCACACAAGTGTCGATTACCCCGGACAAGCGAGATATTTACGTAACGATCAATCTTACCGAGGGTCCGAAGTATACGGTGTCGGATATCAAGCTGGCGGGTGAGCTGATAGCGCCGGAGGCCGAGTTGCGGAAACTGATCGATATCCAGCCCGGAGACACTTTTTCGCGCGAAAAAATCACCCAGGCTTCGAAAAAAATCGGTGATCGTTTAGGCAACGACGGCTATGCTTTCGCTAATGTGAACGCCTCGCCCGAAGTCGATAAGGACAAGCACACCGTCGGCTTTACATTTTTTGTTGATTCCGGCCGCCGGGTCTATGTCCATCGCATCACGTTCAACGGCAACACGCGCACGCGCGACGAAGTGGTGCGTCGCGAATTTCGGCAGCTCGAAGGTTCATGGTACTCGGCGGCGGAGATACAGCGGTCCCGCGAGCGCGTCCAGCGCCTGGGATATTTTAGCGATATCAACGTCGAAACGCCGCCGGTCAAGGATGCCAAGGATCAAGTCGACGTCAATGTGAGCGTTACCGAGATGCCCACGGGCAGCATCATGGTCGGCGCGGGTTTTGCTTCTCAGGAAGGGTTGATATTATCGGGCTCCATCGCGCAGAACAACCTCTTCGGCAGCGGTAACGCATTGGCGCTGACAGTCAGTACCGGCCTCTACAACAAAGTGTATTCGCTGTCCTATACCGACCCCTATTTCACGAACGACGGGGTGAGCGTGGGTTACGACGTGTACGAAAACGTGACGGACACTTCTGCCTTGTTTGGGGTCTCACCGTATAAAAATTCAACCAAGGGCATAGGCGCGCGCTGGGGCATTCCGCTTAACGAAAAAGATACGCTGAGTCTGGGTTTGGCGTTCGAGATCCTCAATCTGAATGTTTTTCCGACCAGTCCGCTGCAATATCAGCAATTCGTCACGCAGAACGGCAATTCTGCCAGTACTGTCCGCCTTAATATCGGCTGGGCGCGGGACAGCCGCGACAGTCTGATTTACCCGACCAGCGGCATGCTCGAACGCGTTATCGGTCAGATTGGCGTGCCGCCGGGCAGCCTTGATTTTTACAAGATTTCCTACCAGCAGCAGTGGTTCGATCCGCTGAGCAAAACGTTTACCCTGATGTTGAACGGGCAGCTGGGTATTGGCGGTGGGTATAACGGGCAAACCCTGCCGTTTTTCCAGAATTTTTATGCGGGCGGGGTAGGATCGGTACGAGGTTATGATATTGGAACGATAGGGCCGCATTACTACGACCCCATTTCCGGTCAATATCTGGCGTTGGGCGGCGACAAAAGTTTTACCGGTAGTGCGGAACTGCTCTTCCCCATGCCCGGCATGGAGGATAACAAAACCGTGCGTTTGAGCGTATTTGTGGATGCCGGCGATATCTGGGGCCCGGGTGACACCTTTGCAACTGAGCCTATGCGGTATTCTACGGGGATGGCAGTGAACTGGATATCACCCGTGGGCCCTTTGAAATTCAGCCTTGCCGAGCCGCTCAATCCACAGCCTTACGACCAGAAGGCGGCATTCCAGTTCGCGCTGGGTCAGATTTTCTAAGGAGAGCGGCCGTGAACGCACAATGGTTGAAAATGACTATGGGCTTGTTGCTGCTGGTGGCAAGCCACGCGGTTTTCGCGGACATGAAAATTGGCTTTGTCAATACCGAACGCGTGTTTCGTGAGGCGCCGATTGCAATAGCGGCGCAAAAGAAACTGGAAAAGGAATTCGCGCCGCGCGATGCCGAATTGCGGAAAATGGCGAAACAGGCACGCGATCTGCAAGCTCAACTGGAAAAGGGCAACAGTACGCTGTCCGACAATGACCGGCATGCCAAGGAACGCGAACTGGCGGATATCAGCCGCGAGTATCAGCGGGTTTTACGCGAGTTTCGCGAGGATCTTAACCTGCGCCGCAACGAAGAACTAACCAAAGTGCAGGACAGGGCGCGCAAGGCGATACAGGCATACGGCGAGACAGAAAAATACGACGTGATTGTAGAGGATGCGATTTATTTCAGTCCCAAAATAGATATCACAGACCGTATCATTCATATGTTGGCGCAATAGCAATGAGTGCGTATACCCTGGCTGATCTGGTTGCGCGGTTTGGCGGCGAGGTGCGCGGCGAGCCGCAGACTCTTGTTTCACAGGTAGCCAGCCTGGCCAGCGCAACAGCTGACCAGATCGCTTTCCTGTCGAATTTGAAATACCGCGATCAACTCGCCGCGAGTCGCGCTGGCGCGCTAATAGTCGGCGCGACCATGGCGGACGCGAGCACCAAGCCTCGTATCGTCGCCGCCGATCCCTATGTCTATTTCGCCAAGGTATCGACTTTGTTCAACCCGCCGTGGCGAGACGAGCCGGGCGTACAATCTGGCGCGGTGGTGCATCCCTCCGCGCAACTGGGCGCTGATGTGCGAATTGCGCCGAATGCGGTAATAGGGCGCGATGTGACGATAGGCGCGAGGAGCGTTATAGGCGCAGGTAGCGTCATCGGCGCGGGAACCGTGATCGGCGAAGACGCGCTGATTTACGCCAACGTTACCATTTACCACGGTTGCGTCATCGGTGACAGGATCATACTGCACTCGGGCTGCGTGATCGGCGCAGACGGTTTCGGTCTGGCGCAGGAAGCCGGACGCTGGATAAAAATTCCGCAGATAGGGCGTGTTGTGATAGGTGACGACGTCGAGGTCGGCGCCAACACGACCATAGATCGCGGCGCGCTCGATGATACTGTGATTCGGGACGGCGTAAAACTCGATAATCAGATTCAGGTCGCCCACAATGTGCATATCGGCGAACACACCGCCATAGCGGCATGCACGGGTATAGCAGGCAGCGCGCATATCGGCGCTCATTGCACGATAGGCGGTGCGGCGATGATTTTCGGCCACATCGATATTGCAGACCGGGTAAACATATCCACCAATACATTAATCACCAAATCCTTATCGAAGGCGGCGACCTACACGTCGGCACTACCGTTTTCCGAGCACAGCGCTTGGTTGAAAAATGCGGTACAGATGCGTCACCTCGACAGCATGGCAAAACGACTCAGCGCATTGGAGAAACAGATGGACGCAACGGAGAAAAAGAATGAATAGCATGGAAATCAGTGAGATAATGGCGTATTTGCCGCATCGCTACCCTTTTCTGATGGTCGACAAGGTCACCAGCCTTGAACCAGGAAAATGTATTGTCGCAATCAAAAATGTCTCGATGAACGAACCTTTTTTCGCCGGGCATTTTCCCAAGCACCCCGTCATGCCGGGCGTGCTGGTGCTGGAAGCGCTGGCGCAGGCCGCCGCCTTGCTGTCGTTCAAGACCGTGGGTAACCCACCTGACAGCAACGCCATCGTCTATTTCGCCGGAATCAACGCCGCCCGTTTCAAAAAACCCGTCGTGCCAGGCGATCAACTGGTACTGCATGTGGAAATATTGCGTAATTTAAAGGGCATATGGAAGTACGCAAGTTACGCCGAGGTCGACGGGCAGCGCGTCGCCGAAGCGGAAATGATGGCGACATTACGTTGACGGGGGGATGGGAACAGCAATGATACACGAAACCGCGATCATCCATCCGCGCGCGCAACTCGGTGAGCGCGTCAGCGTGGGGCCGTACAGCATTATTGGCGAGCACGTAACGATAGACGACGGAACGACGGTCGCTGCGCACGTAGTGATCAACGGCCATACCCGGATAGGCAAGGATAACCGGATATTCCAGTTCTGCTCGCTGGGCGAGATACCTCAGGACAAGAAATACGCCGGCGAACCCACCCGGCTTGAAATCGGCGACCGTAACGTCATTCGCGAGTTCTGCACTTTTAATCTCGGTACGATACAGGATGTCGGAGTAACCCGGCTGGGCGACGACAACTGGATCATGGCCTACGTCCATATCGCGCACGATTGTCAGGTAGCCAACCACACGGTTTTTGCCAACAACGCCTCCTTGGCAGGGCACGTCGAAGTGGGCGACCATGTTATTCTGGGCGGTTTTACCGGGGTACACCAATTCTGCAAGATCGGCGCGCATGTGATGACGGCGATATCGAGCGTCGTGTTCAAGGACATCCCGCCTTATATGATGGCTGCCGGACAACCCGCTGTGCCGCATGGGATTAACAGCGAAGGATTGAAGCGCAGGGGATATTCGGCGGCCGCGCTGGCGGGGCTCAAGCGCGCCTATAAATTACTCTATCGCGAAGGACTGACCCTGGCCGAAGCACAGACCAAGCTCGCCATATTGGCAGTAGAAATTCCGGAAGTAGCGCCATTGCTGGAGTTTTTGGCGCAGTCCGAACGCGGAATCATACGCTGATGAAGCCGCCGCGACCGCCGCGCATTGCGATCGTTGCCGGCGAGCCGTCGGGCGACTTGCTGGGCAGTCATCTCATTAGCGCTTTGCGCGCACGTTGTCCGGGGATAGAATTCTACGGCATCGCCGGGCCGAAAATGATATTTGCGGGCGCAAAGACGCTGTCCCCGATGGAAAAACTGTCGGTAAACGGCTACGTCGAAGTGGTGCGCCATCTGCCCGAGCTTCTGGGCATCAGGCGCCGGCTCAAGCGCGCGATACTCGCCGATCCGCCTGACTTGTTTATAGGCATAGACGCACCCGATTTCAATTTCGACCTGGAGATCGCGCTCAAAGCGCGTGGCATCCCGACGATACATTATGTCAGCCCGTCCATTTGGGCCTGGCGCGGGGAACGCATAAAAAAAATTGCGCGGGCAGTGTCGCACATGCTGGTGGTTTTTCCGTTTGAGGAAGCGATTTACCGCCAGGCAGGCATCCCCGTCACTTATGTCGGGCATCCACTCGCCGACCTGCTACCCGAGCAGCCGGATCGACTCGCTGTGCGTAAGCGGCTCGGTCTGCCGGCCGCGATCAAGGTGATTGCGCTGTTGCCGGGCAGTCGTGTCTCCGAGCTCAAGCAGCACGCCCAGTTATTTGTTGAAACAGCCCAGTTGCTCGAAGCACGTCATCCTGGCATCCGCTTTCTGGCGCCGCTCGTCAATCGCGAAACGCGCGAACTTTTTACCACTGCCTTGCATGCTTGCGCTCACCCGCCTTCGATACAAATCATGATCGGCCATGCCGATTATGCGA
>DAICZK010000139.1 GCA_027311185.1 Sulfuriferula sp. | reverse complement strand
GGCGAATTGCGCGTGCTGTTGCTGGCGGTGGCAATTGCGGTCGCCGGGCTGGCTTCGGTGAATGCCGTGACGCTGCGTCTGCATCTGGCGCTGGATCAGGAGAGCAATCGTTTGCTCGGCGCGGATCTGGTGCTGGTGTCGGATCATGCGCTGCGTCCCGCTTTGCTGGCCGACGCCAGGCGGCGGGGGCTGGCGGTCGCGCAGACGGCCCAATTTCCGAGCATGGCGAGTACGGCTGCCGGGAGTCGGCTGGCGCAGATCAAGGCCGTCGGCGCGGGCTATCCGTTGCGCGGCAGTTTGCGCATTGCGACCCGTGCGGGCCTGGCCGATCATACCGTGAGCGGTATCCCGCCGCGCGGCACGGTATGGCTGGAAGCGCGCCTGGCGAACGCGCTGCATGCGCCCACCGGCAGTACGCTCGAACTGGGGTACAGCAAGCTTATCGTAGCAGGGATACTCACGAGTGACCCGGATCTGGGCGGCAATCTGTTCAATCTAGCGCCCTGGCTGTTGATGAATCGGGCCGATGTACCTGCCACTGGCTTGATTACGACTGGCAGTCGGGTCAGCTATCGATTGCTGATCGCCGGCAATTCGACCGCGGTGGCCGCGTTTCACGAGGCATGGGCACCGCACCTCGCACGAGGTGAAAAGCTGCTTACCGCCGCGGATGCACGCCCGCAACTGCGCGAGATACTGGGTAAGGCCGAACGCTATCTGGGGCTCTCGGTATTGCTCGCGGTCATGCTTGCAGCGGCAGCGATTCTGCTGTCGGCGCGCCATTTCGTCAGTCGCCGGCTGGATGCCTGCGCGCTGTTGCGCTGTTTCGGTGCCGGTCAGGGCACGATAGTCGCGCTCTACGGCTTGCAAATATTGAGCCTCGGTCTGCTGGCCGCGGTGCTCGGCATGGCGCTGGGTTACGCCGGTCAGGCCGTGCTGGCGCGAATGCTGGGCGGCGTGGCCAATCTCGATTTGCCGCCGGCGACCGCGTTGCCGTTTATGCAGGCGGGAATCGCCGGTCTGGAGTTGCTGGCGGGTTTCAGTTTCCCGACGCTGCTGGCTTTGCGGCGCGTATCGGCATTGCGCATTTTGCGCCGCGATGGCGGCACGTTTGACTTTTTGAGCGGGCTGGCGTATCTGGTCGGTTTCGTCGTGCTAACGGGTTTGCTGCTCTGGCAGGTGGGCGATGTCCATCTTGTTGTTTTGGTGCTGGCCGGGCTGGTACTGACGCTGTTGTTGGCCGCCGCGTCGGCCTGGTTGCTGGTGCTCGCCGCGGGCTGGCTGGGCACGCATAGTCTGGGCAGCTGGCGCCACGGCATGCTCAATCTGCGCCGTCGCTCGGTCGGCAGTATCATCCAGGTGTCAGCTTTTACGCTGGCGATGACGGCGTTGCTGTTGCTCACTGTGGTGCGCGGGGATCTGCTCGGCTACTGGCATGATACCGTGCCGCCCAGCGCGCCAAACCGTTTTGTGATTAATATTAAGCCGGACCAGGTTGCCGCGGTACGTAACTTTTTTCGGCAGCGCGGTTTCGCGGCGGTGCAGTTTTATCCCATGATACGGGGACGTCTGGTCGCGATTAACGGCCGCGAGGTGAACAGCGCGAATTATTCCAGCGAGCAGACGCAACGGCTGGTCGACCGCGAATTTAATTTGTCTTATGCCGACCGCCTCGACCCGGATAGTGTGCTGGTCGCGGGCAAGAGGTGGGAAGCAGCGGGCGCGGCGCCGCAGTTTTGCGTAGAGCAGGGCATCGCTGACAGTTTGCATCTGAAACTGGGCGACAGTCTGCAATTCGATGTGGCCGGCACGCCGGTCTCGGCGCCGGTTACCAGTTTGCGCAAGGTGAAATGGGACAGCTTCCGGGTGAATTTTTTTGTGGTAGGCAATACCGCGTTATTAAAAAACCTGCCCGCCAGCTATATCACCAGTTTTTATTTGCCGTCGTCGGAGATCGGCATGCTCGGCGACATGGTGAAAACTTATCCGAATCTGACTGTGATCGACGTCTCCGCAATTTTGCAGAGCTTGCAGGATATGCTCGAACGCGTGGCCGCAGCGGTGCAGTTTGTGTTTATTTTCAGCATCGCGTCTGCGCTGGCAGTGCTTTATGCCGCGCTGGTGTCAACGCGCGACGAGCGTATGCGCGAGACTGCGCTGTGGCGGGTGCTGGGGGCAAGCCGGTGGCAGTTATGGCTGGCGCAGGCAACCGAGTTCGGCGCAACAGGACTATTGGCGGGCGTACTTGCGGCGACGGGTGCCAGCGTCATCGCCTGGCGTTTGAGCACGCGGGTATTCAATTTGCCCTATCATTTTGACGCTCGGTTGTGGCTGATTGCAATCGGGTCGGGTTGCATCGGGGTGATGCTGGTCGGAATGGCAGGTTTGTGGCGGGTTAGCCGTAGTTCTCCGTGGGTGACGCTGCGCGAGGCCAGGGATTAGGATTAGCGGCCTGTCGCGCTCTAACGGAAAAGTGCTGGTGTTGTGAACTCCGCATGGGGTATGCTGGGCGGTCATCAATTTGAGGGAGCGGGCGTGAAAAAAACCGTTGAGATTCTGGGGAAAACCGTTCAGGTCGAATGGAGTCGAGCCGCTGAAAAAGCACTGGACCAGCTTGAGCAACCGCTGCTGGTCGAAATGGAGTTGCTGTTCAGTTGCCTGATCCGCAAAGCGGTGCGGTTTCGGCAAGAAGCAGACCCGGAAAAGTTCGTGTTGGTTACGCCGAAACTGAAAGTGAGATTCCGTCCCGTGATGACCAAGGTTTGCCGCTTGAGCGATATTGGCGAAGGGGTTACGCCGTTGCAGGATTTCCCGATCAAAAAACCTGCCGCCTTTGTGCCGCGCCTGCTTGCGCTCGATTTCGTTCAGGGACAGTGGCGCGGCGAATTCCAGATTGGCAAAGCTGACGACGAAGGATCGGAATAGCGCGCGCCATTGAGTCTCTGTTGTATTCGGATTTGTCTAACCGCATTGGTTTCCGTCGATATTTTTGTATGCGGTTGCGTAGGAGCGGGCTTGCCCGCGATAAATTGGCAGCCGATTCGCGGGCAAGGCCGCTCCTACGGCACCATATTGCATTCTATGCATTTGAATAAATCAGTGCGGCCCTAAGCAGAATGGGTCTCGCAAAACTGCATGAATGCTGCGAGATTCATCGGTCTGGCAACAAGATATCCTTGTGCGATATCGCAGCCCATGCTTTTGAGCGTATCCCATTCCTGTTGTGTCTCTATGCCCTCGGCGACGCTTTTGACGCGTAGCTTGCGGGCTACGTCGATGCTGGATTCGACCACGATGCGCGAGGCCTCGTTATAGTCGAAATTCCGCACGAATGACTGATCTATTTTCAATTCGCTAAAGGCGATGCGCGTGAGTTGCTGCATCGTTGAGTATCCGGTGCCGTAGTCGTCAATCGACAGGCCGAAGCCGTGCATGCGCAGCCGGGCCAGGTTTTCGAGCGCGTGCGCGAGGTCGGTCATAACCGCGGATTCGGTGATTTCCAGAATAATGTGGCGCGGGTTCAGTCCACTATTACGCACGATGGTCATGATGTGACGCGCGAGATCGGTGTCGTTTAACGAAACCAGCGAAAGATTGACCGATACGGTGAGCATCGGGTTCTTATCCAGGCATAGACGACACGCAGCGGCTGATTTTTCAAGTATCAAGAAAGTCAGCTCGTCGATACTGTTGTTTTGCTCCAGCAATGGAATAAACGCATATGGCTCGATGACGCCATGATCGGGGTGTATCCAGCGCGCTAGCGCTTCTGCGCCGACGATTTTCTCTGTAGACATATCGACTTTGGGCTGGAAATAAGGCTCGAACTGTTTTTCGGACACTCCGTGCAGGATATCAGCGAGGCTGAAGCTGTCCGCTGAAACGATGGGGTCGCGCCTTTTTTTGTGTGGGCGCTCAAATTTGAATATCAGCAATTCCAGTTGCTTGAGCGCGATGGGTTTCTCGATGACGCCGAGCAGGCTGATGCCATAGGCCTTGGACATTGTTTCTATTGAGGTCAGTAGGGCCCGGTCCAAAGTGCTGAGGATCAGGATAGCGATGTCTTCCTGCTTTTGCCCCAGGTGACGCATGAATTCCATGCCGTCCATTTCCGGCATGTCCATGTCGCAGAGCGCGATATCGACGGGTTTGTGTTCGAGCCCGTTGAGTATCTCCAGCGCCAGTCTGCCGTTGCCCGCCTCGCGGATTTCTGCGGCGCCCAGGGTACGGAGCATCTGGACTATCATGCGGCGCTGAAAATCATCGTCTTCTATCACCAGGAAATTCAGCTCTTCAGGTTTCATTGCTACCGCCTACGGGTATTATTATTTTTTGCAGATGGTGTTCAAGCTCCTCTATGGCATCGTCGAGCACGGCCAGCGCTGCTCGGATGCCAGCCCTGTCCGCTGCGGCCGCGGCGAGTTCCATCGTCGCGCAGGCGGCGGCCAGGCGCGTTGCGCCGACCATTCTGCACGCGCCTTTCATGCGATGGGCGGCGCGTTTAATC
>DAICZK010000138.1 GCA_027311185.1 Sulfuriferula sp. | reverse complement strand
ATACCGAAATCCATGATTTTTACGAGATCGCCTCGCACCAGCATAATATTGGCGGGCTTGATGTCGCGGTGAACAATTTCGTGTTCGTGGGCATAAGCCAGCCCGTCGGCGATTTGCGCCGCAATATCGACTATCTGGTCGAAGCTCAACGCGGTATGCGCGTCGAGCACATCCTTCAACAGGCGGCCTTCCATGAATTCCATCGCCATATAGGCGGCGCTGTCTGTCTTGCCGACATCGTAAATGGTGACTATGTTGGGGTGGTTGAGGCGACCGGCGGATCGGGCTTCGCGGTAGAAACGCTCTTCGAAGTCGGCAAGCGCCGTTGTTGAGAGATCGAGTTTTACGGTCTTGAGCGCAACCGTACGCTCGATCAGCGGATCGACAGCCTTATAAACCACTCCCATGGCGCCTTGTCCCAGTTCGGACAGGATTTCGTATCGGCCTAAATTTTTAGTCGCCATTTAACTGCTGTAATGAAAGGAAAATAGAAAGCCGCCTGTGGGTCGGATATATGGCAATTATAACATTAGTTTTTTCAGCGGCCATTGTCAACCTGGTGAAACAGCACATTGAATCCGGCATGCGTGGATCGCACCTTGCATTGGTCTGCATGCGGGTGAGAGAATGAAGAACTAAACGGGAGCTATCGAGCATGGACACATATTTCAGCGACGCAAATGCTTACCATGGGGATGATACGCGCATGAAACCGCATTTTGATTTGCAACATTTTGATTTGCAAATAGCCAGTGCAACCGATGCAGGTGTGGTTCGCAGCTTTAACGAAGACAGCATCGCCATGGAGCGGGAATCCGGCCTGCTGGTGCTCGCGGACGGCATGGGCGGCTACAAGGCCGGGAATGTCGCTAGCGCCATGGCAACCAGTCTCATCGCCGAGGAGCTTAAAGGTGCATTAGGCGGCTCCGAGGCTTTGCGTCGATCGAGTCAGCCGGTGGAAGTGGCGCGCGCGATCAGGGTTGCGCTCGAAAAAGCCAATTAGCTTATTTACCGCACCGCTCAGCGCGACGAAAGATATCGCAGCATGGGTACGACAGTGGTGCTGATCCAGTTTCACGGAGCTCGAGCCACTATCGCGCATGTCGGCGATTCCAGGCTTTATCGCTGGCGCAGAGGCTACTTCGAACAGTTGACCTACGACCATTCGCTGCTGCAGGAACAGGTGGATCAGGGGATGACTTCCTTTCTTGAGGCGAGGTATTCGCACAACCGTAATCTGGTCACACGGGCGCTGGGTGGCGCAGAGGACGTCGAGATGGATATACGCGAGATCGACGTGCTGCCCGGAGATATTTACCTCTTGTGCTCGGACGGTTTGAATGACATGGTGGATGATTTCAATATAGAGCTGGCCGTGAACGAATTGCAGGCCAATCTGCCTTTGATGGCGGCACAGCTGGTGCTGATGGCGAACGATAACGGCGGCCACGACAACATATCTGTCATTCTGGCCAAAGTGGCCGCTGATGCAGCGCCGAAACGCGGTCTGATCGGCCGATTATTGGGCTGGTTCAAAAGCTTGGGAGTTTAGGCATGGCGAAACTGGTGGTGACTATTGGCAATGACGTGTTGGGCCATTACTTTCTCGATAAGAACAAGTTCGTTATCGGGCGTAACGAGGGGAGCGATATCTGCCTGAACGATCCGGGCGTCAGTAAATTGCACGCGTACGTGATTACCATCCAGAATGACCAGATATTGGAGGATGCCGGCAGCGTTAACGGTGTCAGCATTAACGGCGAGAAGGTGAAGCGTCAGATACTGCGAAATAACGATGTCATCGGGATTGGCCATTTCCAGCTCAAATATATCAATCAGCGCGCCGCCTCCAATATGGATTTCGACAAAACCCTGCTGCTGGACTCCACCCCCTTGCTGGTTGCCGGGATGGCGGCAAAAGTCGACGCACAAGCTCGATCCTCGCCGAACAAGACGATTTCCATCGCACGCGAACTCAAACCCGATTTCCCCCTGGGTGGCGTCAGGGGCGTCAAGGGCGAATTCAGCGGGCAGGAAATCCTCATCAGCCGCCCGTTGAGAACCTTCGGGCAGGCTGGTATGGCCGTTGCGATGATCAGCCGCCGCCCGCTCGGGTATTATGTCACGCATGTCGAGGGTAAAAAACCGACCCAGGTCAACGGCAGAGCGATCGGCGCCGAATCGCGCCTGCTAGGCGAAGGCGATACCATCGAAGTCGCGAATCAGAAACTGGTATTTTTTCTCGCGGAGTGATCCCGTAATCGCCGATCAGCGCACGCATCGCCGGGTTTGAATGTCTCGGCACTTTTTTTGCTTGGATACTGCTGCATAGCGTTTTTGGCCCTTTTGGTTGGTTTTGTGACAAAGCAGTGCCACAAAGCAGGGGAGAGGCGTTCACCGACTTCGCTATTTTCAGGCGGCACTACCGGGCAACCCGACAGCACCTAAATTTCTTGCCCCGGTATTATTTATTTTAATCAAGGGGCCTGGCACCATGAGCAATACTCTGTTTGATCACAATCGTCTGATTTCGTGTCATTTTGACAGCTACAGCACGGCTTTGGTGTTCGCCCGTTACGGTTCGACTATCCTCGCGCCAGCCCCGCTGCCTGAATCGGCGGCTCCGGCGGACGAGCCTGACGGCATGGCCGAACACCATGCTCCGAGCGCGGTGTTTGAGGATTTTGCCCAGCGGTCCGGGCTCGACCCCGCAAAAATGCGGCTGGATGACGGTTTTGAGGCGTGGATGTCCAGCGACAGCGGGATGATCCGCGTACACCTGATCCGGTTCACGACGCTGGACGCGCCCGCCGAGGCAATAGAACCGCTGGGCGGCAAATTCAAACCGATCAGCGAAATGCGCGGGCTACCCATGATAGAACTCAATTTAATGCGCCGCATCTTCGATCGGATCATGAGTGGTGGTTGAGCGGTGCTAGTTGCCTGTTTTCAGATGTGGGCGTCAGATCTCTGTTCGCAAAAAAAGCGACCGAAGCATATAAATCGGTACAAACCCGAGGCTCTTGCAAAACACCGTATCTGAGCGGAATTAACCGTCTGATAAAGTGGCAAAAAAGGTGGAAGTGGGCGGCCATTGCTGGCAAGATAAAGGTTCTTAAGACTTGATCAACGCCCGCTATGAATACTACGCAACGCAACGGAATAATGCAACGATGGAATGTTATTCAACACGAATTGATGCCGGAATTGCGGAACGAGGTCGGCGCGCTGACAGCGAAACTGGCGCAGGTGGTTTATACCCTGGAATGGGTGCGCATCGAGGAATTTGTGAGTTCGAGTTGGGGCGGCTGCGGTCGTCCTGAGCATGATCGGGGCATGTTGGCAAGCGCTTTTGTTGCCAAGGCGATATTGGGCATATCAACAACTGCCGGGCTGATTGAACGTTTGGCAATGGATCGCGCGTTAAAGCGCATCTGTGGTTTCTCGATGTGGCGGAAAATGCCAAGCGAGGCGACTTTCTCGCGCGCCTTTGCCGAATTTGCCGAAGCGGGACTGGCGGAGCGCACGCATGCCTCGCTGGTAAAAGAAACGTTGAGCGAACAGTTGATCGGACATATCAGTCGTGATGGCACGGCGATTGAGGCTCGCGAGAAGCCGGCCAAAAGGGATAAGGTATCTGAACCTGCCGTGGCAAAGAAACGCGGACGCCCATGCAAGGGTGAGGTTCGCGAGGTAAAGCCAGGGAAGCTGGAACTGCAACGTGGCAAACCTCTGGCGGAGCTGCTGAAAGAATTGCCGCGCGAGTGCGACCGGGGCAGCAAGTGCAATGCGCAGGGTTACAAGAATAGCTGGAACGGCTACAAGCTGCATATCGATACGGCGGACTGCGGTGTGCCAATCAGTGCGCTATTGTCTAGCGCCTCGATGCACGACAGCCTGGCGGCGATCCCGCTGTCCTTGATGACGGCGGAGCGCGTGACGAATTGTTATGACTTGATGGATGCGGCCTATTGCAGCAGCGTATTACGTGATCACAGTCGCAGCCTGGGACATGTGCCGCTGATCGATCACAATCCGCGCAAGGGCGAGAAGATCGAGTTCACGGCAAGCGAGGCGCAGCGATACAAGGAACGCAGTCAGGCTGAGCGGACGAATGCCAGACTGAAGGATGATTATGGCGGTCGATATGTTCGGGTCAGAGGCAACAGCAAAGTCATGTCGCATCTGATGTTCGGGATGCTGGCGCTGACGGCGGAACAGTTGATGCGACTACTCACGTAGCCGGGATCAAGACCGGCAAGTAAAAAGCAGCAAAAGGGGCGCCGTCGAAAGTCGGCGCAGTGGCCTATGGGCACAACGAGGCAGAATCGATGATTTCGGGCGGATAAAGCGCAGAATTTTGCTTGAATTGTAAAAATCTCATCCTCGGATGGGACATTCCCCTGCCGAAACCATTGCTTTCTGCTATTTTGCAAGAAGCTCGGCTGTATGAATAACTACACCGCGCCTTCACAAAAGCTCCCTACAAAACAAAATCCTGCGCGATCATCACGCGAATT
>DAICZK010000137.1 GCA_027311185.1 Sulfuriferula sp. | reverse complement strand
TGCTGGACGTGTCGAACAATCGTATTACTCAGGTCAAAACACCTGAGACCGACGGCTATTCCGCTGTGCAGATCGCGTTTGGTACGCGTCGCGCTTCGCGGGTAACCAAGTCGGCAGCAGGGCATTTGGCCAAAGCCGGTGTTGAAGCCGGCGAAATACAAAGAGAATTTCGCCTGTCTGCTGGCGATGCTGCTGCGCTTGTCGCAGGCGGTGTCGTCGCGCCCAGCATTTTCGCGCCGGGTCAGCTGGTCGACGTGACCGGGACCACGCAAGGTAAAGGTTTCTCCGGTGTTATCAAGCGCCACCACTTTTCCTCCAACCGCGCTAGCCACGGTAACTCGCGTTCGCATAACACGCCGGGCTCCATCGGTCAGGCGCAGGATCCCGGTCGCGTTTTTCCGGGTAAGCGCATGGCGGGTCATCTGGGTGCCGTGCAGCGTACAGTGCAAAAACTGGAAGTGGTGCGCATCGACACCGAACGTCAACTGATCTTGATCAAAGGTGCCGTTGCCGGCGCCAAGGGTGGACACGTGGTCGTGCGCCCAAGCGTAAAGGCGGGTGCATAATGGAAATCAAGATAATCAACGATCAGGGGCTCAGCGCGAGCAACCTCGAAGTGTCCGACAGTTTTTTCGGTCGTGAGTTTAACGAGCCACTCGTGCATCAGGTCGTCACTGCGTTCATGGCTAACGCCCGTAGCGGTAACCGTCAGCAGAAAGATCGTCGTACTGTTCGCCACAGCACCAAGAAGCCCTGGCGCCAAAAAGGCACAGGCCGCGCCCGCTCCGGTATGACTTCGAGTCCTATCTGGCGCGGAGGTGGTCGCGCCTTCCCGAATGGACCCGACGAAAATTTCACCCAGAAAGTTAACCGCAAGATGTATCGCGCCGGCATGGCGTCGATATTCTCCAGGCTGGTGAGCGAAAACGTGTTGTCGGTCATCGACAGCTTCGTGCTCGATATTCCAAAAACCAAGCTGCTTGCCGCCAAACTCAAGGGCATGGGGCTGGTAAAGCGGGTGCTGATCATCACGGACAATCTCGACGATAATCTGTGGTTGGCTTCGCGTAATTTGCCCGATGTGATGATAGTCGAGCCGCGTCACGTTGATCCGGTCAATCTGGTCCGTTTTGATCAGGTGCTGATGACGTCGGCGGCTGTCAAAATGGTTGAGGAGATGTTTCTATGAATACGCCCAAATTTAGCGATGCCCGTTTGCTGCAAGTCATTCTTGCGCCGCAGGTATCGGAAAAAAGCACGTACGTTGCCGATAAACACGAGCAGGTGATTTTCCGCGTGGCGGCAGACGCAACCAAGCCTGAAGTCAAGGCCGCCGTTGAACTGCTGTTCAAGGTTGCCGTCGATAGCGTGCAAATCGCGAACGTCAAGGGCAAGCAGAAACGCTTTGGCCGCTTCATGGGCCGTCGTAGCGACTGGAAAAAAGCCTTCGTCTGCCTGAAGCCAGGGCAAGAAATCAATTTTGTTGCTGGCCAGTAGGAGTAGAACATGGCACTGATTAAAGTAAAACCAACCTCCCCGGGTCGCCGCGCCGTCGTCAAGGTGGTCACGCCGGGCCTCTATAAAGGCCGGCCGATCGCTGCTCTGGTTGAGAGCAAGAATAAAACCGCGGGTCGTAACAGTAATGGTCACATTACCGTGCGTCATATGGGCGGCGGACACAAGCAAAATTACCGGCTTATCGATTTCCGTCGCAACAAGGATGGCATTTCCGCTACTGTCGAGCGTCTGGAGTATGACCCCAACCGCTCAGCGAATCTCGCTCTGCTGTGTTATGCAGACGGCGAGCGGCGTTACATCATCGCGCCCAAAGGAATGGTCGCCGGGATGCAGGTCATGAATGGTTCGGACGCACCGATCAAAGTCGGCAACGCCTTGCCCTTGCGCAATATCCCGGTCGGTACCACGGTGCATTGCGTCGAGATGATGCCGAGCAAGGGCGCGCAGTTGGCTCGCTCGGCAGGTACCTCGGTACAGTTGCTGGCGCGCGAGGGTGCTTACGCGCAATTGCGTCTGCGCTCCGGTGAAATTCGCAAGGTGCACGTCGATTGCCGCGCTACCATCGGTGAAGTCGGTAACGAAGAGCATTCGCTGCGTTCGCTCGGTAAAGCCGGCGCGACTCGCTGGCGCGGCGTGCGGCCGACAGTGCGCGGCGTGGTAATGAATCCGGTTGACCATCCGCACGGCGGTGGTGAAGGTAAAACCGCAGCGGGACGTCATCCGGTCAGTCCATGGGGTGTGCCGGCCAAAGGTTTCCGTACGCGCCGTAACAAACGCACCGACAGCATGATCGTGCGTCGTCGCCATCAACGTTAAAGGGTAAGTTTATGCCACGCTCGATTAAAAAAGGCCCGTTTGTTGACGCACACCTGCAACACAAGGTGGACGCAGCACGCGCCAGTAATGACAAGCGCCCAATTAAAACCTGGTCGCGCCGTTCAACCGTACTGCCGGATTTTATCGGCCTGACCATCGCTGTCCATAATGGCAAGCAGCACATTCCGGTGTTCGTATCCGAGAATATGGTAGGTCATAAATTGGGCGAATTCTCGTTGACGCGAACCTTCCGAGGTCACGCTGCCGACAAGAAAGCGAAGAAATAGGAGCCCATGATGAGAGTTTCTGCCGTATTGCGTGGTACACATTTATCAGCCCAGAAAGGCCGCCTGGTTGCAGACCAGATTCGCGGACTGCCGATAGATCAAGCACTGAACATCCTGGCTTTCAGCCCCAAAAAGGGCGCAGCAGTCATCAAGAAAGTACTGGAGTCTGCGATTGCCAACGCCGAACACAATGATGGCGCCGATATTGACGACTTGAAGGTCGCTACCATCACGGTAGACGAAGGCCCGTCGATGAAGCGTTTCATGGCGCGAGCCAAGGGCCGCGGTAACCGTATTATCAAACAGACTTGTCATATTGTTGTGACAGTCGGCGACAACTAAGGAACGGTAATGGGACAGAAAATACATCCGACAGGTCTCCGACTTTGCGTCACGCGTGCATGGACTTCAAAGTGGTACGCGAATAGTCACGACTTTGCTACAAAATTGAACGAAGACATCAAGGTCCGCGAATTTCTGAAAAAGAAACTCGCTAACGCCTCGGTCAGCAAGATTATTATCGAGCGGCCCGCCAAAAATGCGCGCATTACGATACACAGCGCGCGTCCCGGTGTCGTCATCGGTAAAAAAGGCGAGGATATCGAGGTGCTGAAAGCGCAACTTCAAAAAATGATGGCAGTGCCCGTGCATGTCAACATCGAAGAAGTTCGCAAACCGGAAATCGACGCGCAGCTTATCGCCGCGAACATCGCCGGTCAGCTGGAAAAACGCATCATGTTCCGTCGGGCCATGAAACGCGCAATGCAAAACGCGATGCGCCTCGGCGCCCAGGGTATCAAGATAATGAGCTCGGGACGTTTGAATGGGGCCGAGATTGCGCGTACCGAATGGTATCGCGAGGGACGTGTTCCGCTCCATACTCTACGTGCCGATATTGACTACGGATTTTTTGAGGCTAAAACCACTTATGGCATCATTGGTGTCAAGGTGTGGGTTTACAAAGGGGACGCATTGGCAAAAGGCGAACAGCCTGCGCTAGCACCTGCTGAGCCAGAGAAACGGGTAAGAAAGCCAGGAGCTAAACATGCTACAGCCAGCTAGAAGAAAGTACCGCAAAGAGCAAAAAGGCCGTAATACCGGCATTGCTACGCGCGGCAATAAAGTCAGTTTTGGGGATTTTGGATTAAAGGCGATTGGTCGCGGCCGCTTGACGGCACGCCAGATCGAGGCCGCCCGGCGCGCAATGACGCGCCATATCAAGCGCGGCGGGCGCATCTGGATACGGATCTTCCCTGACAAGCCTATCTCTGAAAAACCGGCTGAAGTGCGGATGGGTAACGGTAAAGGTAATCCGGAGTATTATGTGGCCGAAATTCAGCCTGGCAAAATGCTCTATGAAATGGACGGTGTGGATGAAGTGATTGCGCGTGAGGCGTTTCGTCTCGCTGCGGCCAAGTTGCCCATACAAACCGCGTTTGTAACCAGAATGATAGGTGGTTGAGATGATGGCGAGTGATTTGCGTGGTAAAACCACGGCAGAAAATAAACAGGAGCTTATCGAGTTGTTGCGTGCGCAATTCAGTCTGCGCATGCAGATTGCAACGCAGCAAACCAATAAAACGAGCGAGCTGGGCAAGTTGCGCAAGAGTATCGCGCGCGTCCACACAGTGTTGCGCGAGAGTGAATTGAAGGCGGTGGGTAAATGAGCGAAATTGAAACCAAGGTCGTACGTACCCTGATGGGGCGTATCGTCAGCGACAAGATGGATAAGACGGTCACCGTGCTCGTAGAACGCAAGGTCAAGCATCCGGTCATCGGCAAAGTTGTCCGGCGCTCGAAGAAATATCACGCGCACGACCAGAACAACGAGTTCGACGAAGGCGATGTCGTCGTTATCGAAGAGTGCCGGCCTATTGCGAAAACCAAGACCTGGCGCGTGTCCAAGT
>DAICZK010000136.1 GCA_027311185.1 Sulfuriferula sp. | reverse complement strand
GCTACAGGGTCTGCGGCCGAGATCCGGTTTGCCGGAGGCACGATCTATTTGGGGGGTCAACCCGATCAGGGGTTTGTATTCGATAATGAGAAATGGGCGCATCCGGTAGTCGTCCCTGCATTTACCATCGATTCGGGTCTGATATCGAACGCGCAGTACGCGGCATTCGTTGAGGATGGCGGTTATGAAACGCCGGCGTTATGGCGCGATCCCGCAGCCGATTGGCTCACCCGGCAGAACCGTGCGGCCCCGCGTTACTGGCGGCGCGATGATGGAGCATGGCGCTGCGTGCGCTTCGGAATGACGGTATCATTACATCCCGATGAGCCGGTGCGTCATGTCAATGCCTATGAGGCGCAGGCGTATTGCCTGTGGGCAGGGCGACGACTGCCCACCGAGGCGGAATGGGAGTTTACCGCTTTGTCGGGTAGCGCGGCTTTTCGATGGGGCGATTTGTGGGAGTGGACCAGTTCGCCATTCGTGCCGTATCCCGGGTTTGCGCCGGATGCTTATAGGGAATATTCTGCACCCTGGTTCAAGACGCATCGGGTGCTGCGCGGCGCATCGTTCGCTACGCAAGCGCGCATGCGCTCGCCCGTATATCGTAATTTTTTTATGCCGCACCGGCATGACCTGTTCGCGGGATTCAGAACCTGCGCACTGTAAAATAAGACGCCTGACAATAGCTATCCTGGGCTAAAGACAGCGGGCAGATTGAAACGGTGAAGACGTATAAATGAACCCTGTCAGGCAAATGGCTAAACCACATATTTTTATTGTCACTCCGGCATTGGCAAAAGCCAACAACGGCAATTGGCTAACCGCAAGCCGCTGGGCGGGTTTCCTGCGCGAGCGCTATCGTGTGACGTTGGCGTTGGCATGGGACGGCACGCCCTGCGATGCGATGATTGCGTTGCATGCCCGGCGTTCGGCGGCGTCGATTGCCGCGTTTGCCGCTAAGTATCCGGCTTCGCCGTTGGTGCTTGCGTTGACCGGTACCGATTTGTATCGTGACATCAGGACTGATGCTGACGGTCGGCGCTCTGTGCAATCGGCCACGCAACTGGTCGTGTTGCAGCCGGAGGGATTGCAGGAGCTTGCTCCGGAGTTGCGCAGCAAGACGACCGTCATTTATCAATCGGCACGCAGTCTCAAACCGTTGGCCATGAGCCTGAAGCAGCGCATGCGGCATTTCGATGTCACGATGATAGGGCATTTACGCCATGAAAAAGATCCCTTGACCTTTATGCGCGCCGCGACGCACGTAAAAGCTCTGCGTATCCGTTTGCTGCATATCGGCGGTGCACTGGATCCGGTGTTCGCTCTTCATGCCCATACGACTCAAAGTGCGCACCCGCATTATCGCTGGCTGGGACATTTGCCCCGCGCGCAGACACGTAAGCGTCTGAAGCGCAGTCATCTGATGGTCATTACGTCTGTCATGGAAGGCGGCGCTAATGTTATTATCGAAGCCATTACCAGCGGCGTACCAGTCATGGCCAGCGATATTCCCGGAAATCGCGGCATGCTGGGCGACGATTACGCCGGTTATTTTCCCCTCGGCGACAGTCGGGCGTTAGCGCGTCTGATCGATCTGGCGGCAACCGACAATGCATTTTACGCTCGCTTGAAGGCACAGTGCGAAGCCCGCGCCCATTTGTTTATGCCGGAACGGGAACAGACGGCTTTGTTGCATTTGATGAATAATGTAATGGATGCTTGTAGATAGTCGTGGTGTTGGATGTTCTTGACCCGCTTCGATGAAAAGTAAAAAGGATAGATATGAACATACCTCAAGAGGGCATCGTCAAACTGACTTCGTTTTCTCACGGTGGCGGTTGCGGGTGCAAAATCGCTCCGGGCATACTCGCCGAAATCCTGAAAAATTCGGCCGGATTCCCGGTTCCTCAGGCTTTGCTGGTGGGTATCGAAACGTCGGACGATGCGGCGGTATACCAGCTCAATGACGAACAGGCCTTGATCGCGACCACGGATTTCTTCATGCCTATCGTCGACGATCCGTACGATTTCGGCCGGATAGCGGCAACCAACGCCATTTCCGATGTGTACGCGATGGGCGGAACGCCGATTATGGCGCTGGCTCTGGTCGGCATGCCGATCAACAAATTGCCGATTGATATCATCGGCAAGATTATCCAGGGCGGCGAATCGATCTGTGCAGAAGCGCGTATCCCGATTGCCGGGGGCCACACGATCGATTCGATGGAACCGATTTATGGCCTCGTGGTGATGGGCCTGGTGCATCCGTCGAGAATTAAACGCAACTCCTATGCTCAGGCTGGCGATAAATTGATACTCGGCAAACCGTTGGGCGTCGGCATCATGTCGGCCGCTTTGAAAAAAGGTGCGCTCGACGCTGCCGGCTACGCAGCGATGATAGAAAATACGACCCGTCTCAATACGCCGGGTATTGCCTTGTCCAATATGCCCGGCGTACACGCGATGACCGACGTTACCGGTTTCGGCTTGCTGGGGCATTTGCTGGAAATGGCGCGCGGTGCCGGGCTGACCGCCAGGCTTGATATGGCAGCCATTCCGATTTTGCCGACTGTCCGGAAACTCGCCGAAAGTGGTTTTGTGACCGGCGCTTCAGAGCGCAACTGGGCTGGTTACGGTAGCGCCGTCGACCTGTCCGACTCCATCACTCCCGTACAACTGGCGTTTTTGAGCGATCCCCAAACCTCCGGCGGTTTGCTGGTCTCGTGCGACGATGCTTCAGTGGATGCAGTGCTGGCGCAGTTTGCCAGTGAAGGCTTTGCGCATGCGGCGGTGATCGGCGAAATGGCGGCGGGCCCAGCCAGGGTGAAAGTCACAGCCTGATACGTAAGCAGTGAGCCGATGGGTTTAGCGTATGACCCCCAGGCTAACCGCGAACCACTGCCTGGGATCGGTCCATATCTGTTCGACTTCGAAACCACCTCGCTCCAACAGGTTATACAAATGTGGCATCGTGTATTTGAAGCTGTTTTCGGTATGGATACGTTCGCCTTGAAAAAATGAAAAGGTCTTGTTCAAAACCCCAATATCGACATGCTGCAGGCGTTTGCTTTCCAGATACATTTCGATGCAAGACTGCGTTTTGTTCCACAACGCGACATGTTGGAATGCTTCCAGGTCAAAGTTGCCATCAAGTTCGCGATTGATGCGCGCAAGCAGGTTCTTATTGAATGCCGCGGTGATGCCTGCATCATCATCGTAGGCCGCAACCAATATATCGGGGGATTTCACCATATCCACACCGAGTAACAGATGATCACCGGGGCATAACTGTACTGCAATGCTTTTAAGTAGCGATACGGCTTCATCCAGCTCCAGATTGCCGATACTTGAACCGATATACAGCACTAATCTGGGCGGCGCAGTTGTTCCAAGAAACGACAAATCAGTAAAATCTCCCACCTGCGGAAAAACATTCACGAATTCGAAGTCCGCATTCAATTGCATTTTTGCCTCTCGTAAGGCAGCGTGGGAGACGTCAAGCGGATAGAAGTTTACACGGGACTGACGTCGCAGCAATGCCTGCAGCAGAATGCGTGTTTTGGTGGCGGTGCCCGCGCCTAATTCGCTGACAGAGACAGCGCAGCCGCTGCGCGCGCAAATTTCATCCGCATGGGCTTGCAGTATTGCCGCTTCGGTACGTGTTGGATAATATTCGGGCAGGTAAGTAATTTGTTCGAAAAGCGCAGAGCCTTGTTGATCGTAAAACAGCTTGGGTGGTAACGTCTTGGGAGTTCTGCCAAGTCCATCCAGTACATCCGGCGCAATACTGAACGGTCTTGCTTGTTCAAATGTCATCATGGGCCTTCCTTATTCCTGAAAACCGCCAGCACGTCCCGATTGTAACATTATAATGTGCCTGTTAAACAGGAAAGTCCATAGCATGTGGGCACTTAATCCCGGATACCCATTTATTGATATTCCCTGGCATGCTCGCAAGACTGGCGTAGTTTCGACCAGTTTGTTACGATTTGGCTTTTTGTAGACATTTATGCAAAGTGACCTGAAGGTACTCGAATTTGACGGCATACGCCGGATTCTGGAACGCTTGACGTTCTCGCCTTACGGCGCTGACGCCGCCCGGAATCTGGAGCCGGCGCCTGAACTGCCGATCGCGCGCAGCATGCAGGCCGCAGTGACGGCGGCGCGGCAAATCGTCGATGCCTATTTAATGCCGCGTCTACAGAATGTGCCTGATATCCGCGCCGCCCTGCGCCAGGCTGCCCGGGCCGGCGCGGCATTGCCAGCGAGCGCCTTGCATAACCTGCGCACGCTGATGCAGATCGGGCTGACTTTACGCCAACTGGTGGCCGATTATCCGGCGCTGTACGGTCAGATTCACAGTTTGAAGGCGCCCGCTGCACTGGTCGAGGCGCTGGATAATGCGATCAGCCCTGCCGGTCGGCTGCGCGAAGACGCGACGCCCGAACTCGGTCTACTGCACGCGCAATTCCACGAGTTACAAACCGCGCTCGAGGCACAACTTAAAGCTTTGATGGCGTTGCCCGCACATGCCGGTTTTTTTGACGAACGCAGTCGCGTGCAGTGGCACGGAATGCGTGCGGTGCTGGCTGTGAGGAGCG
>DAICZK010000135.1 GCA_027311185.1 Sulfuriferula sp. | reverse complement strand
AAACAAAATCCTTCGCGATCATCACGCGAATTTATGAAAAGATCGGGCTTGTAACTGTTAAAAAATCAGGCGCCGATTTCCTCGATCAAACCCATTTCGCTGCTCAGCATCAGCTTGTCGATATCCACCAGTATCAGCATGCGTTCGTCTATGGTACCAAGCCCTATCAGATAATCGCTATCCAGCGCGCTGGACATCATGGGCGCGGCCTTGATCTGCTCCGCCCTTAACGTGGTCACATCCGACACGCTATCGACGACCATACCGACGATGCGGTTGTTGATATTCAGAATAATGACGACGGTCAGATTGTCGTAATTGGCGCTGCCCAATTTAAATTTGAGTCGCATATCGACAATCGGCACAATCAGGCCCCGCAGATTGATCACTCCTTTTATAAAATCGGGGACGTTGGCGATACGAGTCGGGTGTTCGTAGCCGCGAATCTCCTGAACCCTCAAAATATCGATGCCGTATTCTTCTGCGCCGAGAGTGAACGCCAAAAACTCCCTCCCTTCGCTGTCATCCGTGGCAATATTGATTTGCGCGCCTTCTTGCATTATTTTATCCTTTACTGTCTGATCACCCCACCACTGTCGATCGGGGTTTTATCATAATGAATACTTCGCATCCCCTCGCAAGAATACTTTTTTAACTGTTTTAACATTTTTGTTTTTACGCAACTCCCCGCATCAGCGCGCTCACGTCAAGAATCAGCGAAACGCCACCGTCGCCGAGAATAGTGGCGCCCGATATGCCGGGGACCTTGCGGAAATTGGATTCCAGATTTTTAACGACGACCTGCTGCTGACCGACGAGGCTATCGACGAACAGCGCCGATTTTTTGTCGTCGACGCCCAATACCAGAACTATGCCCTCCGCCGGGTTGAGATACGTCGGGGTAATGCCGAATCGCTCGTACAGGTAAGTCAGCGGCAGATATTCCTCGCGGACCTTGATGAGCCTCCCCTGACCGGCAATCTCCTTGAGATCAGCGGGATCGGGTTGAAGGGATTCGATGACATAAGCCAGCGGTATGATGTAGACCTCCTCGCCCACTTTGACCGACATGCCGTCAAGGATGGCGAGCGTTAGCGGCAAGGAAATGCGCATGGTCGAGCCATGACCAAGACGGGAGCGGATTTCAACCATTCCGCCCATGTTGGTGATATTACGTCTCACCACATCCATGCCCACGCCGCGCCCGGATACGTCAGTAACCACTTCTGCGGTCGAGAAACCAGGCATGAATATCAATTGCAATACCTCGTCGTCTGGCATGTTGTCCGATACCGGAAAACCCTGTTGCGCCGCTTTTGCCAGAATTCGAGCGCGATTGAGGCCTGCGCCGTCGTCGATGACTTCAATAACGATGTTTCCGCCTTGGTGGGAAGCCGAGAGCGTCAGTTTGCCGATCTCGTTTTTACCCGCAGCGCGTCGAATGTCCGGCGTTTCGATACCGTGGTCGATGCTATTGCGCACCAGGTGGGTCAGCGGATCTATAATCCGCTCTATCAGACCTTTATCGAGTTCGGTCGCGGCGCCGTGGGTCACGAAATCGACCTTCTTGCCCAGCTTGCCGGTCAACTCGCGCACCATGCGCGGGAAACGCGAAAATACGTAATCCATTGGCATCATCCGTATCGACATGACGGATTCCTGCAAATCGCGGGTATTGCGCGCCAACTGTCCGATATTGTTCAGTAGCGACTCGTGCACCACCGGGTCCAGATTGCCGACGCGCTGCTCTATCATCGCCTGGGTAATCACGAGCTCGCCGACCAGGTTGATCAGCAAATCGACCTTCTCGATGCCGACGCGTATCGACGTGGATTCGGCATTGCTGCCAGATTTATCGGCGGGTTTGGGCGCTTTCCTTTCCGTTTCCACGGGGGCTTCCGGCGCAGCAGAAACTGCCGGTGCCGCCTGAGCGCTCGCCGCAGCAGCAGGAGCTGCGGCGGGCGAAACAACAGCCGCGCCATGTTCAGCGGTGTCGGCAACCGGAACCGACAGGTTGGTGATTTTCAGCGCGTCGGCGTCGAGTACAAAAGAACAGATGGCTACAATATCGGCGATGCTCTCTTCGGTCGTCAACTCGAATACCGCGCGCTGATCCGCCATGCGCGACTGCGCGATATCGCCAAGCAGGCTGAGCTCGGTCGCCAAAGCCTGCACGTCTCGCTCCGGCGTTTCGGGCAACTCTATGCGGAACTGCTGCTTGCCGGCCCGCGCGACCAGCGGCACCGGTGCGGGCGCGATAGGCGCTGCGGCGATTGCAGGCGCCGGAGTTTCGACTTTAGTCGCTGCGGGCGCTGGCGCCGCATGCGCCGACAACGCGTTGAGGCGCTCGCTGATGCGCTTCACTTCGGCGTGATCGACTTCACTGCCGTGGCGGTGGCCGTTGATCAGCATCTCAAGTACGTCCTTTGCCGCCAGAAAGGCGTCGACATGCTCCGCTGTCAGCGGCATCTCGCCTTTACGGATACCGTCCAGCAACGACTCCAAAACATGTGTGACTTCGGTGATGTCAGTAAATCCAAAGGTCGCGGCGCCGCCTTTGATCGAGTGGGCGGTGCGGAAAATGGCGTTCAGGTCCTCCGAATCGGGCGCTACGATGTCAACGCTTAATAACAATCTTTCTTTTTCCGCCAGCAGCTCCGCAGCTTCATCAAAAAATACCTCGTAAAACTGGCTCATATCTACTGTCATGAAACGCCCCTTAAATTACTACGCATACTATCGTTTTAGTTCAATTCAAATCAAGCGGTTTTTCGTCCTGCCGACAACGCGGCAGGACATCTCATTGATCACGGGATGTAATTGAACAACGAGAGACCCGTTATTTTTACAAACGACTGCTGCGCCGCCTGCAATGTGGTGGTTTGCTGCGTCAATTGCGAAATGGCCTTGGCATAGTCCAGACCCTGCAGGTTTTGCAGGTTCTGGGCATACTGAACATCGAGGTTTGCACCGTTGGTATCGAGCACGCTGAGCTGGCTCAGATTGGCGCCCGCCGTCGTGCTGGCCGTCACAACCTTGTTCAGCGTTTGCGTAATGCCGTCGCTGGCAGTCGACAGTCCGGCGGTCAAGGCCGCATTGCTGATGTTCGGCGTCGTCAGCAAATTGGCCAGGCTGTCGAGCGTCTGGAAAATATCCAGCCCGCCGGACTGGAATATCGCAGATCCGGACACGCTGACCGGGATCTGCTGCTTGGTGCCTACCTGCATTTGTTGCTGTCCCTGATCGCCGACGTATTGCGCTCCGTTCACCGTCGTCGTTCCCACCACGGTGCTGGTTTGCACAAAGGGCGGCGTCGACGTTTTGTAACCGCCGAACAGGTAATTACCGTTGGCGTCGGTCGAATTCGCGAGGGCTAACATGCTGTTGAAATCGTTCTGCGCCTGCATCGCCAGATTGCTGCGGTCTGCTGCCGACAGGGCCGGATCGCCCGCGCTGATCACCAGCGACTTTGCGCTCTGCAATAGCGTGGTCACGCTGGACAAGGCGGTGCCGACCATAGTCAGCGAGCTCTCCGCGGCCTGGCGGTTGGTCGCAAACTGGTTGTTCATGGCCTGAGCCTGCGCGACGTTCAAAGCTTGAGCAGCCGCCGCCGGGTTATCGGCCGGAGTTAGAATGCTGGTGCCGGAGGAAATCTGTTGCTGGCTCGTGACCACCGCATTTTGCAAATTGCTGATCTGGCTGGAGCCCTGGCTATAAATCATACTGGTGCTGATACGCATGTGACGCCCCCCTCTAAATTAATTGCCCAGACCCAGGATCACGTTAAATAACTGGCTGGCGACCTGCATCAGTTTGCCTGCGGCCTGATAGGCCTGCTGGTATTGGAGCAGATTAGTCGCCTCTTCATCCAGATTGACCCCAGAGACCGACTGCTGCGCGTTTTGCAGGTTGGTCAGCGTGGTGCCTTCAGCCGTGCTCGTCACTTTCATCTCGCTCGTCGTACCGGCAACGCTGCTGACCAGTTGCGAATATGCGCCCTGAAAGTTCGTCGTGCCACCCATCAGCGTGTTTGCGCTCTGCAGTCCGCCCAGCAACAAGGCGTTCCTGTTATCGCCCACGCCATTGACATTGGGCCCTACGGTAAAGCTATCGTTGTTGACCAGCGCACCGCTTATCGCGAAACTGATACCGCCGAAGCTGATCGTCGCCCCGGCGGTATACGTAACCGGCGTTCCTGCTGGAAAAGTAGTCGACGTTCCGTTGTTGGTTACAGTCACTGCCTGCGTGGCCGGAAAGTTGTTCAGGGTATTGGTCGCCGCAGCATAAGTCAGGGTAACGGGCGCCGTCAGTGGCGTGCTCAAATAACTGGCGCTGACGCTGCCTGCGCTGATCTGCCCGGTACCGCCGTTCGACAGGGTAAACGTATCGCTATTAGCCGGAGTGCCGCTGATTGTAAAGCTGACCCCCTGAAAACTGATCGTCGCTCCGGGCACATAAGTCACCGGCGCCCCTGCTGCATAGGAGGTGGTCGTACCGTTACTGGTCACCGTGACCGGTTGGGTGGCGGGGAATCCGCTCAGGGTATTGGTTCCGGTGCTATAAGTCAGCGTAACCGCCGCGGTCAGCGGCGACACGGTATTGGTA
>DAICZK010000134.1 GCA_027311185.1 Sulfuriferula sp. | reverse complement strand
GTTGACGTAGGCCTGGGTTTCCTGCAAATGCGCCAGCAAGGGTAAATCGCGGTCGGATAAAAACGCGTTGAGCAGCGCGGCTGCGCGGGTTCGGGGCGTCAGGCGCACGCCTACCATGCCGATGTAAGCCCGGCCTTTACGAATGCTTTTTTCCGCCTGCAACGCTGCCAGAAAGCTTTTGCTGGCGGCCATGTCGAAGGCGGAAGGCGCGATGGGGACAATGACGCGCTCGACCAGCTTGAGCGCGCGCTCCAGGTTTTTGCCATGCAAACCCGCAGGCGAGTCGATGATCAGCCAGCCGGCTTGCGTGCCCTCGTTCTGGTTAGGCCGGTAGGTCCAGATCGGCGGCAAATCGGCGGGGCGTTGCGCCAGCCATGCAGTCGCCGATTGCTGTTTGTCGAGATCGAGCAGCCGTACGTTGTCGCCGCGCGAGGCGAGCAGGGCAGCGAGATTGACCGCCAGAGTGGTTTTGCCGCTGCCGCCTTTGGGGTTCGCGACCAGGATCGCTTTCATTTCCGCCGTTCGATTTGCGTCACATCGCGTACTGCGCCGGTTGCTGCTGAAGTGGTCATTGCCGCGTAAGCGCGCAGCGCGACCGACACCGGACGCTCGCGCTGCAGCGGCTGCCAGGCGGCCGTACCGCGGGCCTGCATGGCGGCGCGCCGCTCGACCAGCGTCTCGTCGCTCACGGCGAGATGAATGCGGCGATTGGGGATGTCGATTTCTATGCGGTCGCCTTCTTCTACCAGGCCTATCGTTCCGCCCTCGGCGGCTTCAGGCGAAACATGGCCGATACTGAGCCCTGATGTGCCGCCCGAGAAACGGCCGTCGGTGATCAGCGCGCAGGCTTTGCCCAGGCCTTTGGATTTGATGTACGAGGTCGGGTAGAGCATTTCCTGCATTCCAGGTCCGCCCTTGGGGCCTTCGTAGCGGATCAGCACGATGTCGCCAGCGCAAATTCTGTCGTCGAGTATCGCGGCGACAGCGCTGTCCTGCGATTCGAAGATGCGGGCGGGGCCGCTGAAGGTGAAAATGCTCTCGTCGACGCCGGCGGTCTTGACGATGCAGCCGTCTTCGGCGATGTTGCCGTGCAAGACCGCAAGGCCGCCCTCGCGGCTGTAGGCGTGGGCCAGATCGCGGATACAGCCTGAGGCGCGGTCGGTGTCGAGCGTGGGCCAGCGCTTGTCCTGGCTGAACGCTACCTGCGTTGGCACGCCGCCGGGGCCGGCGCGGAAGAAGGTTTTGACTGCTTCGTCGGCGGTTTGCATGATGTCGTAGCGGGCCAGCGCCGCGCCCATGGTTGCGCTGTGCACGGTGGGCAAATCGCGGTGCAATAGTCCTGCGCGGTCGAGTTCGCCCAGTATCGCCATGACGCCGCCTGCGCGATGCACGTCTTCCATGTGGAATTGTTGCGATGCCGGGGCGACCTTGCATAAGTTGGGCACGCGGCGGCTCATGCGGTCGATGTCGTGCATGGTGAACGGCACGCCGCCTTCGTGAGCCGCGGCGAGCAGATGCAGCACGGTGTTGGTCGAGCCGCCCATCGCGATGTCGAGCGCGATGGCGTTCTCGAAGGCGGCGAAAGTGGCGATCGAGCGCGGCAGCACGCTGTAATCGTCCTCCTCGTAATGGCGTTTCGCCAACTCAACGATCAGGCGGCCGGCCGCCAGAAACAATTCCTTGCGGTCGGCGTGCGTGGCGAGCGTCGAGCCGTTGCCTGGCAAGCTCAGGCCCAGCGCTTCGGTCAGGCAGTTCATCGAATTGGCGGTGAACATGCCCGAACATGAACCGCAGGTCGGGCACGCAGAGCGCTCGATTTGTTCGACTTCGGCATCGGTTTCGAGCGTGCCCGCGGCCGATACCATGGCGTCGACCAGATCGAGTTTGACGATTTTGCCGTGCAGCGTGGTTTTGCCAGATTCCATCGGGCCGCCGGAGACGAATACGACCGGGATGTTCAGCCGCATTGCCGCCATGAGCATGCCGGGGGTGATCTTGTCGCAGTTGGAGATGCATACCAGCGCGTCGGCGCAATGCGCGTTGACCATATATTCCACGCTGTCGGCGATGAGCTCGCGCGAAGGCAGCGAGTAGAGCATGCCGCCATGCCCCATCGCGATGCCGTCGTCCACCGCGATGGTGTTGAATTCCTTGGCGACGCCGCCACTCGCTTCGATCTCGCGAGCCACCAGTTGCCCCAGGTCCTTGAGATGGACGTGGCCCGGAACGAACTGGGTAAACGAATTGGCGATGGCGATGATGGGCTTGTCGAAATCGCCGTCCTTCATGCCGGTGGCGCGCCACAGGGCGCGGGCTCCTGCCATGTTCCGACCTTGAGTGGTGGTGCGCGAGCGATAAATGGGCATACTCAATCTTCGATCTAATGCGATAATGCCACTAATTTTAGCTTATTTTGACAGGTTATGCTCATCCATCCGCAATTCAATCCGGTCGCCATCGCGATCGGGCCGCTCTCCATCCGCTGGTACGGGTTGATGTATCTGACGGCTTTCATTCTGTTCCTGGCCCTGGGACGCTTACGCATCAAACAGCAACCCGATGCCGGCTGGCAGGTGAAACAGCTCGACGACATGCTGTTCTACGGCGTGCTCGGCGTCGTGCTGGGCGGACGTCTGGGTTATGTGCTGTTTTACAAGTTCGGTTATTATCTGGCGCATCCGGTCGAGATTTTTTATGTCTGGCAGGGCGGCATGTCTTTTCACGGCGGATTTTTGGGCGTGATATTCGCTTTGTGGATGTTTGCCCGGCGCGAAGGTAAGCCATGGCTGGCGGTGACGGATTTCATTGCGCCGCTGGTGCCGCTGGGGCTGGGCGCCGGACGCATAGGCAATTTCATTAACGGCGAATTATGGGGCCGCCCGACCAATTTGCCGTGGGGAATGATTTTCCCCCAGGTCGACCAGATTCCCAGGCATCCCTCCGAATTATATGAATTCGGTCTGGAAGGCCTGGTATTGTTTGCGGTACTTTGGATCTATTCGGCGCGGCCGCGGCCGATCGGTGCAGTATCGGGCTTGTTCCTGATCGGCTACGGCAGTTTTCGCTTCCTGGTGGAATTTTCGCGCGAACCGGATGATTTCCTGGGCCTGCTGTCGCTGGGGTTGAGCATGGGGCAGTGGCTGTCCCTGCCTATGATTGTGGCCGGGATAATCATGATGGTCTGGGCCTACCGGCGCCAGCGTGCATGATGGTTTTTGTAGCGGTTCGCCGCGCTGGTCGGCATGACGCTCACTGAGCTGCGCTACATCGTCGCCGTTGCGCGCGAGCGCCATTTCAGCCGTGCCGCCGAGGCGTGTTTCGTGTCGCAGCCGACATTGAGCGTGGCGATTAAAAAGCTGGAAGAAGAGCTGGGCGTGATTTTGTTTGAGCGCGCCAACAGCGAAGTGAGCGTCACCGTTGTCGGCGCGCGAATTATCGAACAGGCTGCGCATATTCTGGAGCAGGCGCATACGCTGGAGCAAATGGCCAGGCAGGGGAGCGACCCCTTGTCCGGCACCCTGCGGCTCGGTGCAATCTATACCATAGCGCCATATCTGCTGCCACATCTCATTCCCGCACTGCATCCCATTGCACCGCTGATGCCGCTGCTGCTCGAAGAAAACTTTACCCAAAAGCTGGTTGAAAAACTCAAGCAGGGCGAACTCGACGCGATCGTGATTGCGCTGCCCGTCAGCGAACCCGGGCTGGAAACGCTGGCGCTGTATCACGAACCGTTTCAGGTCGTTTTGCCCGCCGGCCACGCCTGGTGCGCCAAAGACAACATCCGGGTTGCCGATCTGGCAGAAGAAAACATGCTCTTGCTGGGGTCGGGGCATTGCTTTCGCGATCAGGTATTGCAGGCTTGTCCGGCACTTAACCGTTCGTCCGGGGCGTTGGGTAACCTGCAGAAAACTTTGCAGTCGGGCAGTCTGGAGACCATCCGTTACATGGTTGCGTCGGGCGCGGGCATTACGGTCATGCCATGCACGGCAACGGGGCAAATGTCGATGGCGCAAGGCTTGCTCGATACCCGCCCGTTCGCCGATCCGGTACCAGATCGGCTGGTCGCGCTGGCATGGCGCAAAACCTTTCCGCGCATGGCGGCGATAGAGGCCTTGCGGTTGGCGATCTTGCAATGCCCGCTATCCTGTGTGCGCTGGTCGCACTCGTCGCCGTTGCCCTCATAAATTTTCACTATCGAAGTGATTATAACAATCAATTGGAGCAAATGAGGCGTCGCGCGTAGCATGTGAAACGTGAGCGCAACGCTCTTAATCCACTTACAGGAGAATGATGATGGACAATATCGGATCGGTTACCATTAAAAACCTCGAAGCCGCTTTCGCCGGCGAATCGATGGCGCATATCAAATACATGTATTTTGCAAAAATGTGCCGCGCCGTGGGCGACGAGGAGACGGCGCGCGTGTTTGAAGAAACTGCGGCGCAGGAAGTGATGCATGCGTTCGGGCATCTGGATTTGCTCTATCCCAAAGACAGCATGAGCCCGGCGCGTTGTCTGGAAATGGCGATTGCTGGCGAAACCTACGAATATACCGAAATGTATCCCGGTTTCCGTCACGCAGCGGAAGAAGAGGGCCATCAGGC
>DAICZK010000133.1 GCA_027311185.1 Sulfuriferula sp. | reverse complement strand
CCACAACACCGGCCATAACCGCCCGGCGAATATCCAGATCGACGACCAGATCATCGCCACGCCGGCAACGATTACGGCATGCCAACCCATTAAAAACCCTGCCGTATAGGCAATCATCCCGGCATGCGCCAGTCCCATCTGCAACCAGGGCCAGATACCCATGCGGATGGGGTTGGCGGTAAACCGCGGCAGCATGTGCGCGCCGAGGCCGTAAATCAGCATCAGTACGAACCCCACCGTCACCAGATGCAGCGCCACCGGGCGTGCCGGCCCGTCCGACAGCAGCGCGCCGTTGATAATCAGCCCGGTGCCGCCCAGCGCCAGATAAACGACGCTGGCCATGATAAACAGGCGATTGTCGAGCGACAGGCTGATACCTGCATTCTGCATCTCGGTCTGCTGTTTGGGCGGCGCGGCGGCCACCCACTCGCGCGCCTGCGCCAGCGTAGACACGCCCAAGCCTTTCAATTCGTCGTCGATGACCAGCGCGGGAATGGTCTTGAGGCGTAATCGGCTCACCAGCGCCCGCCCTTCCGGCTGCGCCATATCGAGGACAGCGAAATCGATGTTTTTTTCCTTGGCCACCTGCTGCCAGACCTGCTCTGCCTGATGACAGGAAGCGCACCACTCCGAAACCAGAAGCTCTACTTTCATGTTCAAACTCCTTAATCCTGGCAGCGCATGCACTGCACGTCATAGCGATCGATCCACGCCTTGAGCGCGCTTTGCGCCTCGGCCCCGATCACCAGATGCGCGAGCGCAGTCGCCGCATCGTCGGGCCGCATCCGCGCCAGCCAGGCATCGTGGTAGGGATCGATGTTGATCAGATTCGGATTCGCCAAGACATTTTCATTACGCGCGGTGATCGTTCCGGCGAAAGGCGCGGGGATACCGCCCGCCCATTTGCCCGATTCGATGCGCGCGAGCGGTTTTTTCCACTCCCGGTGCGTGCCGGTTTCCTTGATCCAGACATATTGCACCTTGCCGGCCATGGTCTGCGACGGGTCGGTAAGGCCTATCGTATAAACGCCGTTTTCTTCAGGACGCACCCAGATATAATCCAGGTCGTAATATAAATCCTCGGGCAATTCGCATCCGCGATGTTCGGACATGATTACCTCCACGGCCCGGTGGGCTTCACCGTCAAAATGATATTGATCGCGAACAGCACGATGCCCGAGTATGCCAGCACACCACCCGCCAATACCAGCCAATTGAGCATTAGCAGCCAGCCTGCTATCATGATCGGCAAACCGGCATTGGACAGATACAACTGCCAATTGGCCATCCGTTCCGAGTACAGGCTTTGACCCGAAAAACGCGGTAAAACGTGCAAGGCAACGCCGTAAATCATCATCACGACAAAGCCTAACAACATGATATGCCCATGAATGCGCGGAACATCACCTGGGATAAACCCCGGCGCGGTCAAATAAACGAGTGCGACCAGACCGCCCAGCAGACCGTAGAGCAAACCTATGCTCACAAACCAGCGATTACGCTTGTGCATGTCAATCACTCCTTGCAATCGGGAGTGATCAGTATAACAGGCCGGTTTTTTTCGGCGCCTTGATCCACATCAATTAGCCATGAAAAAAACGCCTGAAATCAGCAGTTTTCGTTTATCGCCGCTGTTCCGTGAACTGGATCGGGATTTGCTCGCGCAAATCGCTCAGCATGCGACCTGGCGCGAGCTCGATGCTGGCGATCAATTATTCGCCAAAGGCGAAGTGGGCAAGCATTTCTTTCTGGTCAAAACAGGCTTGATCAAGCTTTTTCTGCTCTCTGAAGACGGGCAGGAGCATATTATGGAAATCGTAGGGCGCGAGCAGCTATTCGCCGAAGCCGTGATGTTCATGGGCGACCGATACCCCGTTTATGCAACCGCGCTCGAAAGCAGCCGCCTGATTGCGTTTGATGCACCTTTCTTCGTAACATTACTGCGCGCCAACCCCGATTTGTGTCTGGGCTTACTAGCGAGCCTGAGCAGGCAAATGCATGCCCTGGTGACCGAAATCGACGGCCTTACCATGCAATCCGGCGCCCGCCGCCTCGCGCGCTACCTGCTCGCGCAACCGGCGCATAAAACTGCGACAGGCCGCGTGATCGCATTGCCGATCGCCAAACACGCCATCGCTTCGCTGCTCGACATTCGCCCCGAAACCCTGTCGCGCATTTTTACCCGACTGGCGGACGACGGGCTGATCGCCGTCGATGCAGATCGCATCACGCTCCTGCAGCCAGCCTTATTGAAGCAGATATGAACTGCCTGTCAGTTTCCCGGCCGGCGCAACCGCAGCGGTAGCGCGTCAGGTCGGCGGATACATGTAATTGCGGGTCAGCGGCAAGGGAAGATTCCGCCGCCCCAGCGCTTTCACCGCCAGAACCTGATGCACGGACATCCAGTTGTGCGCGAAACCGTGCGCGCAACCGGCCAGATATGTACGCCAAATACGCCATTTCTTTTCTCCAGCGAGCGCCTTGAGTTGTGGGCTGGCTGCCTCGAAGCGCTCGGTCCAGTGTTCCAGCGTCAGCGCATAATGACGGCGCAGATTCTCGATGTCCGTCGGCTCCAGACCGGCGGCATCCATCGTTTCAAGCAGGAAACCGATATGCGGTACTTCGCCGTGCGGAAAAACGTAACGCTCGATAAATTCGCCGCCGCCGAAAGGCGATTCTGCGCTGACCGGATCGGTAGAAGTAATGCCGTGATTCAACGCTATGCCGTCGTCGGCCAGCAACTCGCGGACGCGCGAAAAATAACCGCGCAGATTCTTGAGCCCGACATGCTCGAACATGCCCACGCTGCTGATACGATCGAATTTGCCGGTCACATCGCGATAATCCTCGAGACGGACCTCACAGCGGTCGGAAAGACCCGCGCGGGCGATACGTTCGCTGGCCAGATCATACTGATTTTGCGACAAAGTGATGCCCAGCGCCCGCACCCCGTATTTTTCCGCGGCGCGAAGGATGAGCGCGCCCCAGCCGCAGCCGATATCGAGCAGCCTATCGCCGGGGCGCAGATCCAGTTTGTTCAGGATATGGTCGATTTTGCGTTCCTGCGCGGTTTCCAGCGTCTCGCTGCCGTCACCGAAATAGGCGCACGAGTACACCATGTTGCGATCGAGCCAGAGCGCGTAAAATTCGTTGGAGACATCGTAATGGTAGGAGATGTCTTTCGCATCCATCTGTTTGGTATGGAAAATCCGCCGCGGCATGCTGCGCATCGGCCCCTTCAGACCATATTCCGCGAGGCGCGTCGCCACCGCCATCACATCGCGCAGGCGCCCCTCCACGTCAATTTCGCCCTCGACGTAAGCACGACCCAGATTGTCCAGCGTCGGCATCAGGAAATGCCTGAGTCCGCCGACTGAAGTTACCGACATGGTGACCCGCGGGGCCGATCCGAGATCGAACGCTGCACCGTTCCATAACTGCAGGCGTAACGGAATATCGTGAGATTTCATCTGGTCGACGAATTTATTGAAACGCTGTTGCCAGAACATGGTGTTTCCCTTTCTCTAAAAAAGTGGAAGATCAAAATCCAGACAATTCAGAATACCCAAAGCTCGCCAATGAAAAGCCTCTGACAAAAACCGCAACACCTCCTTTCAACACCTGCACAGGCCTCTTTCCAACCAGAAAACTGACAACTACCAGTGTTTATCTTACAACCAAACAGCCGCGCTCTCAATGCATCTTTTGCAAATCTGATAAAATCAGACAATCATATCTGATCATAAAGTCGGGCGCCGCCACACTGGCCAGGCGAAAAATCTCTGCCGCAAATCGCCGAACGACGATGAAGCGGTTTTTTATCACACGCGGCCGCCAATCCATGCTATTTTTGCCGTAGATTCCTGCCCGACCCATACTTGACGAAAGGAGTTGCAATGATAGAAACCATAGACGTTTTGATCATTGGCGCAGGCGGCGGCGGTTACCCGGCCGGTTTTCGTCTGGCACGGGCGGGCAAAAATGTGGTCATGATTGACCCTAAGGGTGTCATGAGCGGAAACTGCCTGGCCGAAGGCTGCGTGCCCTCTAAAGCGGTGCGCGAGGCCGCGGAACTCTATCTCGAAGCCGGTCGCATGGGGAGCTTCGGCCTGACCGGCTCGGTCGAGGTGAATTATCGCGATGTCGTCGCCTACAAAAACCATGTCCAGATTGATCGGTATGCCCAACATGGCGAAGAACTCGCCAAGCACGACGAACGCCTGCGCCTGATCAAGGGTCATGCGCGCTTCGCCGATGCGCATACACTCATTGTTACCAGCGACGGCGGCGAACGCATCTTTGAAGCGCCCCACATTATCGTTGCCAGCGGCAGCGAAATAGTCATCCCGCCTATCCCGGGCGCCGAATTCGCTCTTACCTCGCGCGACCTGTTCGCTGTCAATCCCACGTTACAGACGATTCCAAAACGTCTGGCGGTTATCGGCGGCGGTTACATCGGGCTGGAAGCAGCGGCGTTTTTCCGCGCCTTCGGCAGCGCGGTCACGATACTTGAAAACGGGAGCAGCGTACTCTCGGCGATGGACCCAGGTTTGGTGTCCACGCTCCTGCGGCTGCTCGATCCAGCCATACAGCCAATCACCCACGCCCATGTCGACGCCATAGAGC
>DAICZK010000132.1 GCA_027311185.1 Sulfuriferula sp. | reverse complement strand
GCCCGTGTTCGGTGTACCGCTGGGCGGAACCGGCGACAAATCGGCCGCAGAAGTAGTGCTGTTGCTGCAGAGCACGGTCATTGTCCCGAGCCGTACAGACACGCTCGTAGCGGAGAGCCTGTGATGCAGCTGCCCAAGTTCATGAACCGGCGTAAACACCGCGAGTCGGCTCCAGCCCCATCCAGCGCGGCAGGAGAAGGTTACGTACTCGATTGCCGGATTGAGTCGGGCGTTCATCTTTATTATCGAATTCATCGCGACGGCACGGTCGAGCATATTTCCGAGCCACTCAAAGGCATGGCACTGGTTTCAGCAGCTTATGCGCCGGCCGGCCGACCGGACGACGATACGGCCGACGACTATCGTTACAATCTGCCCAAAAAAATGACCGCATCGCAAGCTTCGAGCCATGTACAGCGCGAATTGGGGCTGTTTCACACATTGCGAACCATCGTTGTTCAGGCTGCGGTTCCGGTCGCCTACTCGGTGGTCGAAGAAAAAGTGCCCCCCAAAGACAGGATACTGCCGTTCTCACTGCCGCTCGAACAACTGATGTCAGGAGACAATTTGATACCGCCGTGCGTGACCGGCGTGCTGTTCGGCGAATCCGATCTTTTGATTCTGATGGCGTATCCGGGAAACGGGCGAGTTTTTGTACAAACGTCGGTGTCGCCCGACAACCTCGCCGAAATCATCATTTCGTTTGCCGCCGCAAACAGTATCAATATTCCTGTCGAAGCCGTACCGCTCTATACCGGCGCCGAATTTCTCGTCTCCCTGGCGCGCACGCCCGCTTATCCGTTTGATACGGACGTAATGGGGCTACCGCTCACCCGCGTGATTCGAGGCGGCCTCGCGGTGTCGGTAATCGCCTTGCTCGTCTCGTCGGGCATTTATTGGCATCTGTACAACCAGGTCAGGAAATCTCAGGCTGCTGCGCAATCGCTGATACGGGACAAGCAACCCGTTCTGACAGCGATGCTCGGCCGGTTGCGCGCCAACCCGGCAGCGCTGGGCGCCGCGCTATCGGTCAAGTATCCCTTGCTGGTGCAGCATGCAACCCGGCTATGGGTGCAAGGCGCGACGGTGCGAAGCAGTGCTACGGCCGCCGGAGAAACGCATGTCGTGACTTTGCCTTTGCGAGAAAAAAACCATCCGGTTTCCGACGCGCAAGTGTCGCAGATGATACAAAAAACCGGTCTGCCCGCGGGCTGCGTCCCGGCCGGATTGACCATCTCCAGTTCCGCCAACGAGATCCGATCCAGTTACGACTGCGCCTATGCGGCTAATCCGGTAGCAGCGCTCGGGGGTGACAGTGAAGCTGACTAACAATGCTGTATTGCTGATCGTGACTGTTGCGGTGTTCGGCGCTGCGGGCAAGCTTGCTCTACTCAGCAAAGACCGGCTGGGCGATCTGGCGACGGCAAGCCGGCGCGAATTGGCCGCACAGGGCGAGATGGCGCGCGCGGTCGTGATCCGCAACGCGGTGTTCGCGACTATCCCTGCCGGTCATGCGCATCTCGACAAAATAAAATCTGTGGTCGCGCGCGGCAGCGCGGCATTGTACAACCTGGCGCAGGCCAACGATCTGGTTGTCAGCATGCTGTCGATCGATAGCGCTTCGCGCGGCGATATCGCCCTGGACGCGATGGCCAAACCCGTTCCCATGACCGGGGGCAATATCCGCCGCGTTGTAGTGTTAGTCAAAATGAGCTTTGACAATCTGACCGAGGTCAGCGATTTCGTCGCGCAGATACCCACCACCGGCGGCTACCTGAGCGGTCTTGAAATCAAGGGCAGAGAAGTCACGGCAACGGTCAGATTCATGGGCGTTCAGGGGTAAATCATGGCGATCTTTCTGGGCAGGAAAAACAGCGTGCAAGAAGATCCGGCGTCCGGAAGCGTCAGGGTGCCAATGTCGCCTGACGGAGCGGCCCTGTCGCGACCGGCGGTTACTCAGCGCGACAGCGCGATCAATGCTGCGCCGCAGTTCGAACAGCCGGAGCCCGCGCCAGGGCCGATAGCTCCTGAAGCGGTACCTATTGATACCTACGCCGACCAGTCCGGGACGCCGCCGACCGTATACGGAGCGCCACCGGGCGATTCCGCGCCGCCAGCGCAAGCCGCGGAACTGCATCAATACGCCGGCGAGCCGCTGGAGCGCATATTGATCGCCCTGGGAGCGAAGCGCGAATACGTGCGCGAGGCGCTCAAACGCAAGAGCGAAACGCACGAACCCTTGCCGGTCATCGTGCGCGACATGGGGCTGGTGTCGCAAGAGATGGTGGCCAAGGCGATCGCCTATCATACCGGATACGATTATTTCAGTCTGACGGATGCCGACGCAATGGATCTCGCCGACGTCAAAAAATTACAAGAAATCATTGATAATACGAATAAATTTCATTATGCCGGCTATATACTCGTCGGCTTTAATCACAAAGGCGGCGTGCAAATCGCGGTCGACACGCAGGAGCGCGTGAACGAGGCACGCAACCTGTTTTTCGATTATCAGCCGTCTATCGTGATTGCTTCGGGACAGACCATCCTGAAAATCTACCGCAAGCATTTCGCCAATACCGAGTTCGCGTTCAAGGCCGCGATCGCGGCATACCACCTGGCGCTGCAAAGAGGCACGCTGACCGACGAACCCGGGCTGGTGTTTCGCGTCATCGGCACGCTATTGCGCCATGCCTGCTATGCAGGCGCTTCCGACGTGTTTATCTGGTCCACCCGCAAAGTCGGCCAGATAGGGCTGAAGATAGACGGCAAAGGCTCGATTTTTACAGTGCTGAAAAACGAGACGTTCGATTCCACCATGGAATTATTGATCAGCTCGTGCGGGCTGACCGAAACGATCAAGCTCGGTCCGCAAGAAACGAAAGTCGAATTTGCCGGTTCTCCGCCCGACATCCGGGCTGAGTTCGACGACATATTCGGACGCTTTCATTTTCGCATGGAGGCCGTAATGAGCCCCACCGGCAAGAAAAATGTGGTGATTCGCATCAATGACGGGCAGTCGACGGAGACGGACTTTACTTCATTGCCATTTGACTCCGGCTCGCGCGAGATCATTCTGAAAAACGTCCATGCCCCCACCGGTCTGGTGCTGATCACTGGCCCCACTGGCTCCGGCAAGACCACGACGATGTATTCCATCCTGCGCGAAATCAATCCTATACAGCGTCGTGTCTTCACCGTGGAAAACCCGATCGAATACCACAACGGCATGTGGATACAGCACGAGTTGCCCCGGCCGAAAATGGACGGAAACAAGCGCCAGACCGAGGGCGATGTCGGGCGCGAATATCTCAAGGCGCTGTTGCGCGAAGCACCCGACGTCATTCTGTGGGGCGAGGTGCGTGACGACCCCGAGCTGGTCAAGACCATGCTCGCGGCTGCGAACACCGGCCACCTGGTGGTGACTTCGCTGCATACCAATTCGGCGCCCAAAGCCGTATTGCGGCTCATGGAGCTGGGGGCGAACCGCGATGCGCTGGCGTCGGTGCTGCGGCTGGTCATCGCGCAGCGACTGGTCGCCAAACTGTGCGAATACTGCAAGGCACCCGATGCCCGGGCGGAAACGATCAAGACCTTCAAGGAACATCATATCCATCAATTCGAACCCTGTATCGCCGTCGGCTGCCCCCATTGCGGCGAACTGGGCTATCGCGGTCGGCAGATGATTTATGAAATCATGCCAGCCGGTAACGTGCGTCAGCTGATTGAGGAGGGCGCATCAATCTCCAAAATCGAGCAGGAGGGCGTTCCCAGGACCGACACGATCTGGTATCGCGGTTTGAGTCTGGTCGCGACCGGCATCACCTCCATGGACGAACTGATGATCAGGGCGGATCGGAGCTGAGATGAATTACGCTTATCGTTATAACGCGCATAATCAGGCATCCAAGTCGGTCACCGGGTTGGTTTTTGCCGAAACCTCGGATTCCGCCTACGCCAAACTCAAGCGCGCCGGATTGCGCGTCGCATCGTTGCGCATGGATCTGATAGGCACCCTGAGCGGCTGGTCCGGCAAATTCGATACCAGGGAACTGGTGCGCTTTTACCGTACCATGGGAAAGCGGCTCGAAGCCGGCAAGCCGATGATCAGCGGCATGGAAGCCGCTATCTCGTTCACTACCGATCCCTTGCTGATCAACGCGTTGCGGCTCATGCAACAACGCTTGATGGACGGCTCAAAAATCGCCGATGCGATGCATTCCGCCGGTTTTCCGGAGCGCGACCTCAACGTCATACGGGCGGCAGACGCTTCGGGCAAACAGGGCCAGGCATTCATCAGGCTGGGCGAGGATGTCGAGCGCGCCGAACGCCTGCGCTCGGCCATCAGCTCGACCTTTCTGCCCATGAAAATACTGGCGGTCGTCGGCCTGGTTGGCGTTTACGCTGCGATGGGCTGGCTGTCGCCGACGATGATCCGGTTTTTCGCGCAATGGTCTAACGGTACTGCGCCGCATTTACCGCCCCTCATTTATTTATATAATCTTGTCGCGTTGTGGGTCACCACGCACAAGATAGCCGGCGCGCTGATCGTGGGTGCATGCATACTCGCCGGCAACGCGGCGCTCAAAAGCCGGTTCGTCAAGCAATCGGCCGACTATTGGAAAAACT
>DAICZK010000131.1 GCA_027311185.1 Sulfuriferula sp. | reverse complement strand
GCAATACGCTACGCGTCGCGCTGCTCAAACAGGAATATGCCCATTTTCTGCTAGACCCCGACCTGCTTGACGCCAAGCTCGACTGCTTGACCAGCTTGTACGGACACGCGCAGATCGACCGCTGGAAAGCCCTGGCGCGGATCGACCAGTGGGATGAACTGGTACTCACCTTGCTGGAAAAGCATTACGATCCCGCCTATGGCAAATCCATGTTGCAACACTACCCACATTACGATCAGCTCCCGGCAACCCGTATCACCAGTATCACACGCGACGATATGCTGGCGGCGGCGCGCGATCTGCTCACGCAATACGACAGCCTGGGGGGTCCAGCGTCGGTTGACCAGCCTTAGCGCTTAGCGCCCGGTACTGCCAAACCCGCCTTCGCCGCGTTCGCTGGAGACAAATTCGTCCACCACGTTGAACTGTACCCGGACGATGGGAATCACCACCAGCTGCGCAATCCGCTCCAGCGGGTTGATGGTAAAGCTCGTATGACCGCGATTCCACATGGAAACGAAAATCTGACCCTGATAATCGGAATCGATCAGCCCAACCAGATTGCCCAGCACGATGCCATGTTTGTGGCCCAGCCCGGAGCGCGGCAAAACCACCGCGGCCAGCTCGGGCGAGGCGATATGCAGCGCCAGCCCGGCGGGTATGAGCAAGGTCTGTCCAGGCACCAGCTCAATCGGCAGTTCGATACAGGCGCGCAAATCGATCCCCGCCGCGCCCGGCGTCGCGTAACCGGGCAATTGCTCGTGCAGGCGGGGATCGAGGATTTTGATATCGATGGTGTGAGGCATGATACTCCTTAGGACTCTAAGAACCGGTGTACAAACGGGCGAGGTGATCGATAAACTGCCGCGCCAGGGTCAACTTGTCCGCTCTGGGCAAGGGATGACTGCCGTCGTCGTCGAGCAACAGCAGTTCGTTGTAGTCGCTGCCCAGCGCATCCTGAGCACTGTTGACCGCCAGCAGCGGCAAGCGCTTGCGTTGCCGCTTCGCTTCGCCCAGTTCGGCCAGGCGCTCGGTCTCTGCGGCAAAACCGGCGCAAAACGGCGGATGGGAGCTGTGCGCCACCTGCGTCAAAATATCGACGGTGGAGACGAGTTCGAGCGTGAGCGCGGCCTCCGATTTTTTCAGTTTGTTAATATGCATCTGCAAGGGCCGATAATCGGCCACTGCCGCCACGCTGATAAAAATATCGCTGGTCGGTACCTGACGGTTGACTGCCTGCAACATCTCGGCTGCGCTCTCCACCGCGATAAATCGGGCTGCGCCCGGCGGGGTCAGGCAAGTCGGGCCGCTGATGAGCGTGACCAACGCTCCCGCCTCGATGGCGGCCTGCGCCACCGCATAGCCCATCTTGCCCGAACTCAGATTGGTCAGCGCCCGCACCGGGTCGAGCTTTTCCACCGTCGGCCCGGCGGTAATCAGCACGCGTTGCCGCGCGAGCACTGGAACGCTCGAGTGCGCAACCGTTTGCGCGGCTCCACTCGCGGCAAACCGCGCGACGATAGCCGCGCAGATCGCCTCGGGTGCCAGCATGCGACCCGGCCCGACCTCGCCGCAGGCCTGTTCGCCCGCCGCGGGGCCAAGCAACGTCACGCCGTCCTCCGCCAGTTGCAGTGCATTGCGTTGAGTCGCGGGATGGACCCACATTTGCTGGTTCATGGCCGGAGCGATCCATAAAGGACACGACCGTGCCAGACACAGTGTAGACAACATGTCATCCGCCAGGCCATGCGCCAGCTTTGCCATAAAATCGGCGCTGGCGGGCGCGATAATCACCAGATCGGACTCGCGCGCAAGCTGGATATGCGCCATGCCATGCCCGCTGTCCTCGGCCCACAAATCCACCGCTACTGGCCGCCCTGACAGCGCCTGAAAGGTTTTGGCGGCGACGAAGCGGGTTGCCGCCACCGTCATTGCCACCTGCACCCGCGCGCCGGCCGTCACCAGCAAGCGAGTAAGTTCCGCGGCTTTATAAGCGGCAATCCCGCCGGTCACTCCCAGCAAAATACGTTTATCCTGTAATTCCGGCATGATCTGACACAGCTGAAAACTGGCATTCTACCTCAGAAACCGGCGCCTCATCATGTCCTGGCGACAGTAAAGGCTGGTTGCGGCGGGAACCGCGCGCCAATTGCCCTGACCTTAGGGCTCGTTAACGAGCTCTAAGGTATTTGCGCCTTGCCTGCCGTGGCTGTGGTAGCATAAACAAGATCGATTTCCTGCATGGATTCGTATTTTGTTTGCTCAACCTGGGGCCTGGACTGGTTATGTGGTTACGCACCGAATGCACTATCACCTTTAATGTGAGCATCCCTACTGCCTTCATTTTGATGTTGCGCCCGCGCAGCGGCGCGCATCAATGGGTCGCGCGCGAATCTTATACCCTCAGGCCCAGTGTTAACGTGATGGAGTATATCGACAGCTACGGCAATCTGTGCCAGCGGCTGATTGCTCCGCCGGGCGAATTTTCCATCAGGACTTCGGCGGACATACTGACCGCCGACGACAGCATTGCGGCGCCAGGCGCGCCGTTTGATGAGGTGCACAACTTGCCCGATTCCGTACTCACCTACCTGCTGCCTTCACGTTACTGCGAATCCGACCGGTTTATCGAGCTGGGACAGGAAATCGTCGCTGGAGTGACGCCAGGCTACGACCAGGTAGCCTGTATCGTATCGTGGATACGCCGGAACATTCACTTCAATCCGATGTCCTCTTTTTTCCAGCTCTCTGCCGTCGAAGTCAACCAGCAGCGCGAAGGCGTATGCCGCGAACTGGCTCACCTTGGGATCGCGCTTTGCCGCGGTCTGTGCATACCCGCGCGCATGGTGGTGGGTTTTCTGCATGGCTTGGAGCCCATGGATTTCCACGCATGGTTTGAAGCTTACGTTGGCGGAAAATGGTATACCTTCGACGCCACCCAGGCTGACCTGAACGGGGGTCGCGTCACCGTGGCCTACGGACACGATGCGGCGGATGTCGCCATTTTTAACCAGTTCGGCCCTGCGCTGTATCCAACCGGCATGAAAGTAGGGGTAGAACGCTTGGAATCAGCTCCGGATTGAGTCGATGAAACGATTAAAAATCAAGCACATAACGGAGTACGCATTTCGCGAAATCGTCACGCTGAAGCCGCATCGCCTGTTGATTCGCCCCCGCGAAGGCCACGATGTGCGCATTGAATCCTCGATACTTACTATCACCCCGTCTTATAGCATCGCATGGTGCCGCGACGTTTACGACAATTCGCGGGCCGTCGTCACTTTTCCTGAACCCGCCGACAGTCTGAGCATCGTCAGCGAAGTCGTGATCCAGCATTTTGACGAAGCGCCACTGGATTTCTTCATTGAAGATTACGCTGTGTATTATCCGTTTGCTTATGCACAGGCTGATCAGGCAGATCTGGCGGTTTTCCAGCTGCCCGTATCCGCCGAGGACCAGCAGACCGTCCATGCCTGGCTGGCACAATTGGGGCTGGGTAACGACACCACCGAAACCTTCACCCTGCTGGCTCAACTGAACCACGCGATCAGCAGCGGATTTCGTTATCAGGCGAGAGAAGAGGCAGGGGTTCAGACTCCGGCGCAGACCCTGATGCGAGGCAGCGGCTCGTGCCGCGATTATGCGACCCTGTTTATCGCGGCTTGCCGCTGCCTGAATTTTGCCGCCCGTTTCGTGAGCGGTTATCTGCATGCCCAAACCACCGAGACCGGAAACGCGACGACTCATGCCTGGGCCGAAGTCTACCTGCCCGGGACAGGATGGAAGGGTTTCGATCCGACAACGGGGGAGGTCACCGGCACGCACCACATCGCTGTGGCCGTAGCACGCGACCCGGAAGCGGTGCCTCCGGTTTCGGGCAGTTTCATAGGCTCGGTCTTTGCCGCCCCTGTTCTGACCGTCAATGTTCAGGTCAATTTGCTCGACATGCCGCCAGACGGATCGACCGGCATCCCGTAACACGATGTGCGAACGGGCAAGATATAGTGCGAGAAACGACCAGCGTGTATTGTTATTTCTGCCGGATGGTGGCAGCAGCTGCAATAACTGCCACGCCCTGACCGACATCCGCATCGTTGTTGCCGATGATGTATCGCCTGGCCTGACATCCGGGAACCGGACAGCGAGGCGACAACGGAACAAGCCGGAATGAATACTGCTTATGCTAGCTTCTTGTCCAGCGAGGCTTTTCTTCTGCGCTCGATTTTCCCGTCCCATCGAATATTCGCCAGATATTTCCCGAGCTCTAGCCAAATTTTCCGGTCATCCCGATTCAGCTTGGCGGCGACGTCCAGTATCTCAACCTCTTCATTTTTCAATGTTTTTTTGCTGAGGTATTTCGGCTCTTCACCATATACCAGCCATTCCCGACGGATCCCATATACATGCTCAATCGCAAGCAACACCAGCTTGCGCAGCGGTATCAGGCCCATCTCGAATTTGCTCACCCCGGCCTGGGTCAGGCCGATCGCTTCGCCAAACTCGCTTTGATTCAGGCTCAACTCCTCCCTGACCTGGCGCAAGCGCTCAGTCGGCTGGACAGTACTTCCAGCCCCAGTAGAATTGGGCTTGCCTAATCCGGTTATTTCCAACCCATAGTGCTGCTCTAACGCCTG
>DAICZK010000130.1 GCA_027311185.1 Sulfuriferula sp. | reverse complement strand
GCGGAAACCAGCGAATCAATCGCCTCGCCGCGCCGGCCCTCATCGTCGAAAATGAATTTTGCCGGTGCCGATTGTGGCTGATAAGTCCAGATGGGCCAGTCCCGGTCGTACAGATTAAGCTCGGGGTCGATCGCGCACAATTCCATATTGGATTTCCAGTAGGAGAACACGGTGCCGACGTCGCGCCAGTACCCAGGCTCGCCACTTTCGTCGCGGAACGGATAAGCCATCGCGCGCGAGCTGTGGATATTTTGCGGAATAATATCGCGGCCGAAATCGTGCGAGGAGTCACGGTGTTCCGCGTCGTCGATCAGCATGCTGAACAAACACTCGGTAGAAAACACGTAAATGCCCATAGAAGCCAGCGCGATATCGGGCTTGCCCGGCATGGCCTCCGGGTCGCGCGGTTTTTCGGTAAACTTGGTAATGCGGAGATTCTCGTCGACCGACATCACGCCGAACGCGGTCGCCTCCTCGCGTGGCACTTCGATACAGCCCACGGTAAAGTCGGCTCCCGACTCCACGTGACGCAGCAACATGAGCGAATAATCCATGGTGTAAATATGGTCGCCGCCCAGTACGATGACGTATTTGGGATCGTGCCGCCGGACTATATCGAGATTCTGGAACAGCGCGTCGGCAGTGCCCTGATACCATTCTTTTTTATGAGTACGCTGTTGTGCGGGAAGAATTTCGACGAATTCACCGATCTCGGCGCGCATGAAACTCCATGCCCGCTGCAAATGCCGGATCAAGGAATGCGATTTATATTGCGTTAATACCCCGATGCGACGCAGACCCGAATTGACGCAATTGGACAGGGCGAAATCGATGATGCGGTATTTCCCCCCAAACGGCACCGCAGGCTTGGCACGCCAGGCAGTCAGGTTTTTCAGCCGCGACCCTTCGCCGCCCGCCAGTACCAGCACCAAGGTCCGTCGCGTCAGCTCGGTGACCATTTTAGGCTCAGTGTAATAGCGATACAATTTTTCCTGTTCCAACTTCGTTATCGTCATCCTCAAGTCTCCTTAGTATTTACACTATAGCTGAATCAACTGGTCGCGATTCGCATCGCTCCTGACAAACCCAAGCCCGGATTGGTAACAAGATAAACAGGGGTATTATGCACCAGTTCCGCCATGCGCCCCTTGTCGCATGCAATCTGCAGAAAACGCGCACCCTCGACCCATGCTCCCAAGCGTATCGCCATGCCCCCCGCGACATACAGACCGCCTTGCGGGCGATACAACAAAGCAAGATTGCCTATCCAGGCCGCGTAAATATCGGCAAACAATTGCACCGCAGCGAGCGCCGTCGGCTCGTTGCGCAAAGCCGCGGCATGAACCCGAGCGGCGTGCAGCGGGGGCGCAGGCACCTGACCGGTAACGGACTAAAGACCGAACTCATACAAGGCGGCCAGCCCGGCGCCGGACAGCACGCGCTCCCAGGATACGTGGCGGTGGCGCTGTTGCAACCAGTGCAGCGCATTGCACTGCTGCGCATTGATTGGTGCAAAATCGATGTGCCCGCCCTCACTGGCAAAGGTCTGGTAATCTCCCTGGTGGTCCGCCTGCATCCACGCCACGCCCAGCCCCGTGCCCGCGCCGGTGATCACGCGCGTGGCTCCCAGCCGAATCAGCCCAGGATTAATTACCTGGTAATCGGTTTTATGCAACGTGGCCACCCCGGCGGCGGCGGCTTGGAAGTCGTTGATGAAACGCACGTCGGAAATAGCCAGATCGCGGCCCAGCGCCTCGGCGTCGACGACCCAATCAAGGTTGGTCAGAACGACGTGGCGCGACTCGACGGGGCCAGGCAATGCCAGGCACAAAAGATCAGGCACGGCACCCTCGCGCCCGGCGTCGGCCATGAACTGACGTAGCAACAGCACCGCATCCGCGAACTGTGCGCTATCGTACCATCGCTCGAACAGGATACGTAGCGGCCTGCCAGCAGCTTGGGCCGTCCATTGCAAACGACTTTTCGTGCCGCCAATATCTCCCGCTATCACGCTGCGCGTCCTGGTATTGAAAAAATCCTGCGTATCACGCCATTGCTTCACATGCAGCATACTGACCTCATATGGAACCCGGACTTACCCAAGAATGCCTGCCGAAAGCCGGGTTAGTCCTACATGACCAATTCTACGCTCCATCGACTTAAATAATCACCTGCCCTAAGCCGCTTTTCAAAAGATTTTTTCTGCGCCTAGCGCCGGCTCTCGCCCGCACTGCCAAATTCTCAGCGCCGATCCTGCGCTCGACAGCGCGATAACCACAGTAGCGGAAAGGTCTTTGCTAGATATTACCCTACTAGTATTGCAGTTTTATCTCGACCATGATATAAATAAAACTCTTTCTCATTCACTATTGTTTATCAGTATATTCATTATCGTCAAAAGTGGCCACCTACCGCGGGCGATAGACGACCAGGATGGGCATGATCATCCCGGTAGTCAGCGCCTCGGACCACGCCATCAGCAGATAATTAGGGCAGATAGGTTCACGACAGCTCATGCCAAGCATATTATCCGCGAGACGCGCACGCCGATTCCGGCTCGCCCCGGCCAACTGGAACGGCACGACTACGAATATGAGCGATGTGGTGTCTGTAACGTGTTCATGGCAAGCGAGCCGCTGGCCGGAACGCGGATGACCAAGGTGACGGATCGCAAGACCAAAGTGGATTGGGCGCAATTTCTTCAGAACATTGCCGAACACTATCAGGCCGCACAAAAGATTACGCTGGTGATGGATAATCTGAACACCCATCGCCCGGGTGCGCTATACGAGGCGTTTCCACCTGATAAGGCAAAAGCGCTCTGGGATCGCTTTGAGTTCGTTTACACCCCAAAGCACGGTAGTTGGCTCAACGTCGTCGAGATCGAACTCAATGTAAATCAGCCAATGTCTTGATCGGCGCATCGGCAGTATGGAAAAATTATGCGCGGAAGTTGCCGCATGGTAATCGCGCCGCGACCAGATTTGCGCCAAAGTGAACTGGCAATTTACAACGGAGGACGCGCGTGTCAAACTCAAGCGTCTTTATCAGACATTTGATGCATGACATGACATGACACTAGCATTAAATTGAGTATGCCCGGCTTTTTAAGTATTTGCCAAGGCGCGCTCCATAACGTTTTTGCCAGTATCAGTCCAAACACCAGTCACATCCATTGCAAATTTGCGGAAATCAGATGGTCGGCCAGATTCATGCGCGATCTCCATCCGGAACAGGCTATGAACCATGGGTAATCCCGGCCGTTACCGGCATGAGCGCATAAAACAGGCGCAACTGCTGCTCGCCGCATAAGGCCAGCATGGCATCGGCCTGCGCTGGCGTCAGAATCAGCTCGATGATGACGGGCAACTCGCCGCCCAGCTCGAAAAACACTTCTTCATGCAGGCCATGCCGCCCAAACCCCGCGCTGGCCCGCAGCACTGTTCCCCCGGCCACGCCGAGTTTCTGCGCGCTTTCGAGCAAGTAATCGTACAGCAGGTGCGCGTGATGACGTTGACCCTCGCGACCATACAAACGCAAACAAACCAGCTCCATAGCTAAGCCCTCAATACTTTGTACGTCCATACGCCGGCCCCGGTCATCGCTATCGATCCCGCCACATGCAGCAGGATTTCCAGCGCACCCCACTGCCATTGCTGGCGCGACAACAAGGTAAAGACTTCGGCGGAAAACGTCGAGAACGTAGTCAAACCACCGAGAAATCCGGTAATCACCAGCAATCGCCACTCCGGCGATAACCCCGGCTGCGCCGCAAAAAACGCCATCGCCAGACCGATCACATAACCACCAAGCAAATTGGCGGTCAACGTTCCCGCCGGGATAGCAGGGAACAGCGGATTCAACCACATCCCCAGCAACCAGCGCAGCCAGGCGCCTAACGCCGCGCCCACTCCTATCGCAACCAATGCCAATCCGCCCATCGTTTGAACCCACCCTCCAAAATAAACCGTGCCCGGCATGCGCCACAGCCGTCTGCAATCAAATCCGGCATACCGAGAGCCGTCTTCAGCGTCGTTTGTCCTGCGGGCGGTTTTGTGGCAGCATGGCCGGCACGGGCAAATCCGCCCATTTCAATATCGCCGCGACCTGATCCGTCTCCAGTTCCAGCATCTGCCCGCGCTTGACTCTGGGCGGCAGATTCAATATGCCGAACCGCACCCGTATCAACCGGCTCACCATCATGCCCATCGCTTCAAACATGCGCCGCACTTCGCGATTGCGGCCCTCCTTGATGATCACTTTATACCAGCGGTTCGAACCTTCGCCGCCCTGTTCCACGATGCGGTCGAAATACGCGACGCCATCGTCGAGCTCGATACCGGCCGTCATCTGCTGCATCTGCTCCTGGGTGAGTTCGCCCATGATGCGTACCGCATACTCACGCTCGACCTCGAAACTGGGGTGCATCAGGCGATTGGCGAGCTCGCCGTCGGTGGTGAAGATCAACAGCCCTTCGGTATTAAAATCCAGCCGCCCTATGGCTATCCATTTGCCGTTGCGCACCCGCGGCAATTCATCAAATACAGTCTTGCGAGCCTTGGGATCGTCGCGACTGACAATCTCACCGTCCGGTTTATGATAAATCAATATCCGCGGCAACTCTACCTCGAATCCCAGCC
>DAICZK010000012.1 GCA_027311185.1 Sulfuriferula sp. | reverse complement strand
GGATAACGCTATAGGGCTTGCGCCGCACTGCTTCGGTCAGGGTGCCGCCCTCTTCGTAACCGACATAACCGGGCGGCGCACCGATCAGGCGCGACACGGAATGCTTCTCCATGAATTCGCTCATGTCTATGCGCACCAGATGATCTTCCGAATCGAACAGGAACCCGGCCAGCGTTTTGCACAATTCGGTTTTTCCGACCCCGGTGGGGCCCAGAAACAAAAACGAACCATAAGGCCGATCAGGGTCGCCCAGACCGGAACGCGAACGACGAATGGCATCCGACACCAGGGTCACGGCTTCATCCTGGCCGATGACGCGCTGGTGCAGCACGCCTTCCATTTGCAGCAATTTGTCGCGCTCGCCAGCCATCATTTTCGCCACCGGAATACCCGTGGCGCGAGACACCACCTCGGCGATTTCCTCGGCGCCGACCTGCGTGCGCAGCAAGCGCTTGGGCGTCGCCTGCTCCTTGTTTTCAGCAATCTGCGCCTGATGCAATTGCGCTTCCAGTTGCGGAACGCGCCCGTACTGAATCTCCGACATTTGCTGCCAGTTGCCCTGGCGTTTGGCTTCTTCCATCTCCACCCGGGCCTGGTCAAGCTGTTCCTTGATATGCTGCGTGCCCGCAACCATCGCTTTTTCGGCTTTCCAGATTTCTTCCAGATCCGTGTATTCGCGCTCCAGCTTGGACATTTCATCTTCGAGCAGGCTCAGGCGTTTTTTCGACGCCTCGTCCTTTTCTTTTTTTACCGCTTCGCGCTCGATTTTGAGCTGTATCAGACGCCGGTCGAGCTTGTCCATGGACTCCGGTTTGGAGTCGATTTCCATGCGCACTTTCGAGGCCGCCTCGTCGATCAGGTCGATCGCCTTGTCGGGCAAAAACCGGTCGGTGATATAGCGATGGCTCAATTCCGCCGCCGCGACGATCGCCGGATCGGTAATATCGACGCCGTGGTGCACCTCGTACCGCTCCTGTAATCCGCGCAATATGGCGATGGTATCCTCGACGCTGGGCTCGTCAACCTGCACTTTCTGGAAACGGCGCTCCAGCGCTGCATCTTTTTCTATGTATTTACGGTATTCGTCCAGCGTGGTCGCGCCTATGCAATGCAACTCGCCGCGCGCCAGCGCCGGCTTGAGCATATTGCCCGCATCCATCGCGCCCTCGGCTTTGCCGGCCCCGACCATGGTATGCAATTCATCGATGAACAGAATGATGCGGCCCTGATCTTGCGCCACTTCTTTCAATACCGACTTGAGCCGCTCCTCGAATTCACCGCGATACTTCGCCCCCGCCAGCAATCCGGCCATATCGAGCACCAGAACGCGCTTGTTCTTCAGCGTTTCCGGCACTTCGCCGTTGATAATCCGTTGCGCCAGACCTTCGACGATCGCGGTTTTTCCTACCCCCGGTTCGCCGATCAACACCGGATTGTTCTTGCTGCGGCGTTGCAGCACCTGAATCGCTCGGCGAATCTCGTCATCGCGGCCTATGACCGGATCGAGCTTGCCCAGACGCGCGCGTTCGGTCAAATCCAGCGTGTATTTATTCAGCGCTTCGCGTTGGCCTTCGGCTTCCGCACTGGACACGCTCTCACCGCCGCGCACATGGGTAATCGCCGCATCCAGAGCAACACGGGTGACGCCGTGCTGCTTGAGCGCGCGGCCTAATTCGCCTTTATCATCGCACGCCGCGAGCAGAAACAATTCGCTGGCAATAAACTGGTCGCCGCGTTTTTGCGCTTCCTTGTCGGTGACATTCAGCAAATTGTTAAGGTCACGCGATATTTGCATTTCGCCGCCGTGACCTTCGACCTTGGGCAGGCGCTCCATCACCGCCTGCAAAGCCGTGCGCAGCGCATGAGCATTGCCGCCCGCGCGCGCAAGCAATGACGAAGTGCCACCTTCCTGATTATCAATCAGTGCCGCCAGTACATGCGCAGGCTCGATAAACTGATTGTCCTGCCCGACCGCCAGGCTTTGGGCATCGGACAGCGCTTGCTGAAACTGGGTAGTCAATTTGTCGGTACGCATGGTCTTCTTCCATAATGATTTGACGGTTATATGAGGCAAGTCAGGCAAATTTCAAGTTTGAATGCGCATGCCTTTATCATTTATCATTTTTTCATGTTGGTTTTGTTATAAACAATTGATGGAAAAACAAAATTGATGGAAAAACGAAGACAGCACTCATAGTGCGCCACCTGATTGGGTTTGTATTGCAATTAACCATTTATTCAAGCCAATAATATTTCTATTATAAATAATTGAAATATTATTGGTAATATGTGAAAATAGCGCCAGCCGTATTCACCATTTCGAGAGCCGTCATGAATAACATGAATAAATTGCGCAGAATCATTCTGTTGATTGTCATAACCATACTCTCCAGCCAGAGTCTGGCAGACAATTATGGCAGCAACAACACTTATTCTGGCAACAGTTCATATAACCGGCAAAGCAATTCGTCGTACAACAACCGCAGCAATAACAGCCAGAACAACCAGAACAGCCAGAGCAGCAGCAACCTCAACAGCCACGGCTTTCCCTTCGCTGTCGGCAACCGCCACAATCGCGATTATTACAGCCAGAAAGCCAGCCAAAGCGCTGACCCGAAACAATACAACTTGGATCACCGCAGAGATCTCACGAGATACAGCGCTTATCCCACCAAAACCGAGAACACCTATTACGGTAACCGGATCGATCCGAGATTAAACAAGGAATCCTTGTCCGGTACGCTGAAGTATTGGCCGGTCAAACAAGGAGATAATTTTCCGCCCGCCGCCACCCTAAGCCGTAACTTCAGGCCGACCGGAAACGCCCTCGTCAACGCCACCCCAATCACCGACAGAAAACAGCCGGGTTACGCATTCAACAAGGGTTACACACGGGACGCGGACCGGTATGTCCGTCTGCGTGAGCTGGCCAATGATCCCAAACTGGGTAGCCCCGATCGCGGCTGGATTAATCAGGAGATTAACCGCGTTGATCTCAAGGATCCGCGAAATGCCCATCTGAGCACTGCAGGAAAAAGAAAAGCCCTGAACGGGAAAACCAAGCTGCGCAACCCGCCCGGCATCCAGTTGGCACATGCCCGCGGCAATGAGCACCACAAAGGCTACGGTTATTCTTATGCCGCCGCGCAAGATACGGATTTGCACATGCTGCAACACAAGTACGACAATTTCGGCGCAGCCAACCCCGAGCGCGTTCCACCCGGCTATACCAGCGCAATTTCCCCGCTCGCGAGTACAACGGCCATCAAACAATAATTTGTTTGTCACAGTAAAATGATTAAATTCAGAACACTCATCCTCTATAAAACTGGAGAATCGCATGGACTTCAAATTCGTTCCTCAGCAATATCCGAGTTACTCTGATGTCGATCCTGAAAAACTGGCAGCAGTCATTCGTTTACCCGCTGCCCGGCGCTATGAACACTTCATCAAGGAAATTACCGGTCAGGATCAGGTTTGTGCGCTGTGCAGGAATGATCGATGGGCGCTAACTGAGCTGGAAGATGGAACAGCCGCTTTCCTGTTATGGCCTGCTGCCACCTATGCCGAATTCTTTTTACGGCCTCCCATGGACTATGTTGATGAATTCGGCGAAGAACAAGAGAATGAGAATTATGATTATGATGAAGAATTGGGCGGATACGCACGTACAAATCTGGAGGGGTTCATGCCTCGTTTTATTGAGTTGGACGAATTCATGAACACCTTGCTTCCGCTGTTAAAACAAGAAAATATACTTCCTGGAGTGTTTTTTACCCCATTTGGAAATGGCGTCACCCCGCCTGCCGAGGAACTCTACCGTGCGGTTCATGATTATTATCAGGAATGGTTTAGCGACGAACCTCGCGAAGGCGCTTGGGAAACCAAGAAATTCAAAGATTGGTGCAGAAAAGTAGAGTCCATATAAAAACACAGTACCGGGTTTGGCGGTACATCGCCTACCGCCGACACGTTCCCTCTATTGAAAAAGAAAATGCCAGACAAACGCTGATCAATTTAATTGTCATCCCGAGAATGCCGGGATGACAATTAAATCAGGGCTTGTTTAATTACATTAGGAAAGTTTGCTATACCGACGAGCTTGCGTTTCTTCAGCGCGATTTTCGACATCTGGGCCGATTCCTGCGCTCTTAAAATCATTAAAACATATCAATACCACTTATTTTTCAAGGCTGTGCGACAGCTATTTTATCGTTCCACCAACCACCGCCTAACGCTTCAAAAAGCGCCGCCGTGTCGCCAAAACGCATCGCTCTCGCCTGAATCAGCGAGATTTCCGCCTGCTGATATGACTGCTCGGCACTCAACAAGGTCAAATAATTCACGAAACCCAGTTCATTTTGCTGTCGAGTCATGTCCAGCACTGTTTTAGCGGCCTGCTCGGCGCTCACCGCAGCGACCAGACCATCCGCATCGGAACGCAACGCATGCAAGGTATCGGCGACATTCTGCAACGCCAGCAACACCGTGCTGCGATATTGGGCGGCTGCCTGCACCAGCGCCTGATCGGCAGCACGCTCACGATGCAACAAGGTATTGCCGTCAAAAATAGGTTGCGTGATATTCCCCACCAGACTCCAGAACGGCCCGCCCGGCTGGAACATCTGGCTGAACACCGAGGCTTCGCCGCCTATCGCGCCGTCGATCGAAAACTGCGGTAACCGCGCAGCCACGGCGACCCCAACCGACGCGCTCGCGGCGTGCAACTGCTCCTCCGCCGCCAGTACATCCGGGCGCTGCCGTATGAGTTTCGCCGGCAGGCTAAGCGGGAGTTGTTCAGGAAGATGCAAATCCGCCAGCTCGAAAGTCTCGGCGACATCCTGGTCCGGCGTATTGCCGACCAGTACCCGGATCAAATCGCGCGTCTGTTCGAACTGCTTTTGGAGCGGCGGGAGCAACTGTTGCGCCGCAGCCAGCGCCGCAGCCTGAGACGCCACATCGATGCGCATGACGTAACCGACTTGAAGCTGCGTTTGCAGTATTTTCAGCGATTCCGCGTTAAACGCGACGATGTCCTTGACCGCAGCGATTTGCGCTCGCAACGAGGCTTCCTGCAAAGCCGCAGCAACAATGTTGGCGGCCAGCGTCACGCGAGCCGCTTCGAGCTGGTAGCGCTGCATTGCCGCCTGCGCTTGCAAGGATTCAACCTGCCTGCGATTGGAGCCGAACACGTCCGGCGTGTAACCGACCGTTAGTTGCGCCGTGTGAAAAGTATAAATGACCGGACCGTTGTAAGGCGGCCCGTTGGGATTCTGGTAAGTGCCGATATAAGTGCCGTTACCCTGTAGCCCGGGCGAATTGCCGCCCATGTTTCCTGCCAGTTGCTGGCGGGAGGGCGAATAACTCAGCGCCACCGTCGGATAAAAATAGCCCTGTTGCGCGTAGACGGATTCCTGCGCCTGCCGTAGCGCCGCCTGCGCCGACTCCAGCGTAGGATTGTCAACAAACGCCTTTTCGATCAACGCATTCAGTTTGGCAGACCGGAACAGTCTCCACCACTGCGCAGGAATGTCCCGATCAGCGACGAAAGTTTGCGCCGCGCCTGCCGCGCCCGTTGCCGACGCCGTAGGGCCTGTCAGGAACGTGGGGCTATAACTGTGCGCAGTCGGCACGTCCGGCTGCTTGAAATCGGGACCGACGGCGCACCCGGTTAATGCAAGCGAAGTTGCAAGCAGCACGAGCGCCGCCGAAACCCGCGTGGGCATGATTGATTTATTTGTGTATAGTGTCATAGTAAGCACGCCTTATTTAGATTGCTTGCCGAGGAACATCATCTGCAGAGCCGGGGCGACCACCAACAACATGACCGGCCCGAGCAGCATTCCTCCGACCACCACCACCGCCAGCGGGCGCTGGACCTGACTGCCGATACCAGTGGAAATTGCAGCAGGCAACAGGCCGATACAGGCCGACAGCGCGGTCATGAGCATGGGTCGCATGCGCTGCGACGCCGCGTTGAACATGGCGTCGTGCGGCGCCTGCCCTTCGCTGCGCAACTGGTTGAAATAAGTGATGACGAGTATACCATTCATCACCGAGACCCCGAACAGCGATACAAAACCGATGGCGGCGGACACACTGAGCGCCAGGCCCGACAGATACAGCGCAACAATACCGCCGGCGATGGCGAACGGTATCGCCGCCAATGTCAGCAGACTGTCGCGCAGATTATTAAATAAGGCATATAGCAACACCAGAATCAGCACGATCGCAATCGGCAGGATCACCATCATCCGGCTCTTCGCCTGCTCCATTTCATCGAACTCGCCCGCCCATTCCAGCCGGTACCCTTGCGGCAATTTGACGTATTTGCGGATTCTGTCCTGCGCTTCGGTCACCGTGCTGCCCAGATCGCGCCCGCGCACGCTGAATTTGATAGGAATAAAGCGCTCGTTGCGTTCATGATAAATATAAGACGCCCCCGTATCGAGCGATATCGTCGCCAGTTCGGCAAGCGGGATATAGGCAGTCCCCCCCGCAGCATTCTGATAGGCAACCTTGATTTTGCCGACCGACTCGATATTTTTACGATATTGCGGCGCCAGTCGGACTGTCAAGGCAAACTGGCGGTCACCCTCGAGCACCGTGGTCGCCTGAGTGCCTCCCATCGCCGCCTGAATGACAGTATTCACATCGCCCGAGTTCAGCCCGTAGCGCGCAGCGCGGGCGCGGTCGATCGTGATATTGAGATTAGGCTGACCCAATACGTGGAACACGCCGAGGTCCTGAACCCCCTTGACCTGCGACATCTGATACAGCACGGGAACGGAGAGCTTCTCCAGCACCGCCAGATCGGGGCCGATGATCTTGATCGAATTGGCACCCTTGATGCCGGACAGGCCTTCTTCGATATTGTCCTGGATATACTGCGAGAAATTAAACTCAGTGCCTTTGAATTCATTCGCAAAATCCCGTTGCAGGTCGGCTACCAGACGGTCTTTGGTCATTCCGGCAGGCCACTGGTCAAAAGGCTTGAGAGGACAGAAGAATTCCGCGTTGTTGAACCCCGAGGCATCGCTACCGTCGTCGGGGCGACCATGCTGCGACACCACCGTAATCACTTCGGGATAGCTCTTGATGATCTCGCGCATGCGATTGACCTCGGCGTCACCCGCATGCAGCGAGATGGTGGGCGGCATGGACGCGCGTATCCATAAATTCCCTTCTTCCAGCGAGGGCAGGAATTCCGTACCAATACGCGATAGCAGCAGCGCCGACAGCACCAGAAAACCTACACCCGCCAGTACCGTCTTGCGCCGGTTTGCCAAAGCCCAGCCCAAAACCGGCGTATACAGATCGCGTAGTTTGCGCACGACCCAGGTCTCGGTTTCTTCGACATGCCTGGGCAACAGCAACGACGCGAGCACTGGCGTAATGGTAAACGTCGCGATCAGTGCGCCGGCGAGCGCATAACCGTAAGTGCGGGCCATGGGCCCGAATATCTGCCCTTCCACCCCTTGCATGGTAAACAGCGGTAAAAAAGCCGCCACGGTAATTGCCGTGGAAAACAGCACGGCGCGATCCACTTGCAACACACTGGCGTAGATGAGGCGCAAGCGTTCTGTCCAGCCAGGCGAATCGGCGGTGATACCGTCGATGCCGAGCGCCGTCGACTGCTCGAGCAGTTCATGCTGATCATGCTGGTTTTTCTGGAAATTCCGGAATATGTTTTCTACCAGGATGACCGCCGAATCGACGATGATACCGAAATCGACCGCGCCGACCGAAAGCAGATTAGCCGAATCTCCGGCGATAACGAGGATAATGATGCTGAAAAACAACGCAAACGGAATATTGACGCCGACAATGATCGCGCTGCGCAAATCGCCCAGAAACACCCACTGAATCAGGAACACAAGCAGACAGCCGAAAATCAGGTTATGCAGGACGGTGTGCGTCGTCACCGCGACCAGGCTCGATCTGTCGTAATAGGGATCGATTTTCACGCCCGGGGGCAGTGTGCCGTCGCTGTTTATTTTGGCGACTTCCTTTTTGACCGCCGAGACCACTTCGTTGGTCTGCATGGTACGGTTCATGACCACAATCGCCGTGACCACATCGTCGCCGTTGTCGCGACCGGCCTGACCTAGCCTGGGCGCAAAGCCGACGCTGACGGCGGCAACGTCCTTGACCAGCACTGGCGTACCGTTGACTTGGGTCAGCACGACATTGCCGATATCGTCGACATTCCTGATCAAACCGACGCCACGCACATTAACGGACTGCTGCCCGAAATCGATGGTGCGTCCGCCAACGTTGATATTGGCGTCGCCGAGCGCGGCGAGCAGCTGCGGCAAGGTCACATGGTAGGCCTCCAGTTTGTTCAGATCGGCCTGTACGTGATACTCCTTGGTCGTTCCACCCCACGAGACGACCTGCACGACGCCAGGCACGGTGAGCAGGCGACGCTGCAACACCCAGTCCTGCATGGTGCGCAAATTGGTCAGGCCGAAATGCGGCGGACCTTTAAGCTGGTAGCGATAAATCTCTCCGACCAGGCTCGAAGCCTGTATCTGCGGCAAGACGCCGTTGGGCAGCGTAACGTTCTGTTGCAGGCTCAGCGCGGCCTGGGTGTAGGCAAAATAATAATCAATGCCGTACTTGAAGGTGACCCGGACAAAGGACAGTCCGTAAAACGAGGTTGAGCGTATGCTGTCGACGCCTGGCGTCGCGGCCAGCCCAACCTCCATCGGCACGGTGTAATAGCGCTCCATTTCCTCCGCCGAAAGACCGGCCACCAGCGCCGTAATCTCAAGGATAACCGGCGCTGGGTTAGGATAGGCTTCGATATTCAGGCGGTCGAAGGCGGCGATGCCCGCTCCGATAAAAACCAGTAACGCCAGCAGTATGATAGGTCGGCGGGTTAGCGCGAACGAAATGAGCCCTTTTAACACAATACGTCTTCCTCTAAAAACAACAACCGGGCAAACATGCCTATTTCGCGTCCAGACTATAGGCATTACTAAGGAACAACGCGCCCTGCGCCGCCACCCGCTCGCCTGGGTTCAGACCGCTCAATATCTGGTTTTCGCCGTGTTGCTGGAGGCCGATGGTGACGGTACGCGGACTGAAGTGGCGACCATCTCGGGTCACCCAGACCGTCATGCTGCCATCCCCTTCCCGTACCACGCCATCGTAAGGCACGGCCAGCGAACGCATCGATATCCCGGTATGCACCGTGAACGTTGCGAGCATTTGCGGACGCAGTTCATTTTTTGGATCGGGAATATCAATGGTGATGGTGCCACGATGCGTATTGGGATCGACTGCCGCGGAGATTTCACTGATCTTGCCATGATAGAGCCGCCCTGGATAAGCCATAAGCTTGATATCGACCGCCTGGCCGAGCCGCATCATCGGCATGTTGCCCTCCGACACATTGCCCAGCAGCCACTTGGTCGACAAATTCGACACCGTAAACGGTACAGGCGTGCCACCCGGTTGCACCAGGGTTCCCGGAGCCGCGTTCCTCGCCGTCACTTGCCCGCTGATGGGACTCAGTACCGGCATCCTGGCGTCGAGCTGGCGCGACTTGAGTATCCGGTCGATCTGCGCATCGGTTTTGCCAAAGATACGCACCGCCGCGCGCGCGGCCAGATAAGCAGCCCCAGCCGCCTGCTGGTCGGACACGGCCTGATCGTAATCTTTTTGCGCCAGCCCTTGCGCCGCGTACAGTTGCTTGGCGCGCTGCAATACCCGCGCCGTCAGCGTGAACACTCCGGCGCTGGAGAGCAGAGTGGATTCCGCCTGCAACAGATCCGGGCTGTCGATGGTAAACAGAACCTGGCCTTTGGACACGTTATCACCCGCTTTGGCGAATAATGCCGAAATTCTGCCCTGATACGGCGGCGACACCTGCACCGTCGAATTTTCATCGAAATCCACCGTTCCAACCGCATCCCGGTCGATCGCGAATCGCTGCTCGTTCACCGTAGTAACCGACACGAATCTGCGTTGCGCCTCGGTCAGGCTGACGCCATCACTGGTTTGCGATTTACCCTGACCAGCCGTCTCCTGCGCCGTGGCCGGCAGGCTCTGCGCCAACGCACCGAGCAGGCACGCCCCGCAGAGCAAATCCCGGCTTACCGTATTCCAGCGGCGCGTAAATATCTTGACTGCCATGAATTGCATAAAAATTCCTTAGTATCCGTCGAACAATGCTGGCTGGTTAGGCTTGCGCCCGGGTGTCGGGAAATGTCCTTTGCCGAGGCGCGCCAGCCAAATGCACGCGAATTCTAACCGAAGCTACCTTGCAGAGGCCTATCCGGCAGATTACAAATTGGAAAGGTTGATCGCTCGCCGCGCCCGAACGCGCCACAGCGGGCGGATTTTTACGGAAATCCCGGAAGGAATTACTGAAGAAGATTGTTTGTATAGTTAGCGTTAAAACAGGTGCTTACTTACGCCCTATATTGCAGGAATTGTAACTTGCATGCTCAAGACAGATCGAAGCAGGCAAGGCCAAGCTGCTGGGTCGCCGTACACAATCGCTGGTCGAGGCTCGCAATGCGGGCACCGAGGCGGCGGACAATCGCCAAATGCAGTGCATCCCCGGCTCGCAGTGCGGCAGGCGACTCAATGAGTACGGCTGCCGTACGAAAATCAGCCGGATCAATTTCCACTGTACCGAGATGCATGGATGCAAATCGCTGAAAAGCGGCAATTGTCTGTCGGCGAGTTTCGGCGTCAATGACGCCCATGCGCTGTTTTATGCCGCCGATGCGGGCCATTTCGGTCAAGGTCCACGCCGAAATCATCAACTTCGTTTTACGCTGGCTCTCAAGTCTTGCAACAAGATGCCCCGCATTGGGTTCTCGAAAAAAAATCGCTCCCAGTACAGACGTGTCGAGGTAAATCACAGCAGGTCCTGTTCGCGCATTTCTGCCACAGTCATCCCCGATGACGGCGGTGCAGACACCCAGTCACGCAAGTCGGACCAGCCGAACCCGCCTGATTTCGGCTCGGCAACTAGACGCGCCACGGGCTTGCCACGGCGAGTAATCACGACGCCATGGCCTGCCTCAACCTCGACAAGCAAGGCGGATAGATGCGATTTCGCGTCTGCTACGGTGGCCGTTTTCATTATTAAAACCCCTTAAGATGGTCAACTAAAAAGATATTTTTGATCAAGATGGCCTTTTTGTAAAGGCATATCAGGCAAGCGCTGAATTATTCAATTTGATGGGACTCAATTCGTATAAGCGGGCTTGCCCGCGATAAATGGGCCACCGAATCGCGGGCAAGCCCGCTCCTACGCAACGGCATATTAAGGGGATGACGAATAAATCAGCGCTTTGCGCAGCACAGATTCGACCAACCGATTAGCTATCATTCAGTTTCAACATTGAAGCACAAATAGCGCTCAAGATGACAACGCGATGCCGGGCGTATCAGCGTGCGGAATGGCAATCCTGGCGATCAACCCGTGTACCGAAGTTTCGAGGATGAGGCGGCCGCCATGCAGAATTGCGATGGCGGAGACGATGGACAAACCCAGTCCGTTGCCTGGCAGGCTGCGGCTTTGGTCAACCCGGTAGAATCGCTGGGTGACCTTGGGCAGTTCCGCCAGAGGAATCCCCTGCCCGTTGTCACGCACTTCGAGGAACACTTGACTGGCCTCGGTATAGGCGCGCACCTCGACGTGCGCTCCGGCTCCCGCGTACTTGATCGCGTTGTCGATCAGGCTGGCCAGAGCGCTGCCCAGCAGATTACGGTCGCCCAGGGCCAGTACAGGCGTTTGATAAGTCGCGACAAGGCGCACCGATTTTTCTTCCGCCGTGGCGTCGTAGAGTTCCATCATGTCGCGCACAACGCGATTCAGATCGACCGTTTCAAAGGCGGCAGTACGCATGCCCGACTCTGCTTCTGCAATCTGCAACAGCTTTTCAAACACTTGCATCAGTTCATCAATATCCGTAATAGCGGAATAGGCCGCGTCGGACAGTGCCTCGACCGTCATCTTGCAGCGAACGGCCTCGTCGAGCTTGGTGCGGATACGACTCAGCGGCGTACGCAAATCATGCGCGATCGCGTTCGATACATGGCGCACGCCATCCATCAGTTGCTCTATGCGGTCGAGCATGCGATTGATGTCCATATTCAGCAGTCCGAATTCGTCTTTGCTGAGCACAGGAATGCGCTGACTCAGGTCCCCGGCCTCGATTTCCATCGCGGTGCGCCGGATATCGCTGATCCGCCAGCCGATCTGGTAGCGAAAAAACACGGCGCCGCCCAGCATCAGCAACAGCGAGAGCAAGGCACCCGAAGCGAGCGAACGCCAGACCAGATGCCCTATCATTTCCTGCTCGGCCAGGTCTCGACCCACCATCAGCCGCCCGCCATTGGGTAGCGGGCTGATGATGAGCCGCGCCAGCGACGGTTTGCCGTTACGCATGACCTCGGTAGTAAGCAAGCGTCCCACGGGTGCAGCAGCGTCCGGCCAAACTTCGAGATTGCCGGCCAGACGCCGGCCCGAAGCAGACAGAACCAGAAAAATCTCGGTATCGCTATTGATGCTGTCCAACAGCTGCCGCGTAATCTCGGCCACCATGTCCGCCAGCGGGCGCGCGCCATAAACGCTGACTTCGCGACTCGCGATGGCCTTGATATTGTTATCGATACCCAGCTGCAACACGCCTATCGTGCCAAAATAAAAAACAATCGACACCACGGCGATGGAAATGGAAACCAGCAGCCCGTAGGCGAGCACCAGCCGCGCAACAGTTGATTTGCGTATATTAAACATGAGCGGGCTGTTCCTCGGCGCTCAACGTGTAACCGACGCCGCGCAGCGTATGGATCAGCATGGGCGTGAAATCCTTGTCTACCTTGTTGCGCAGACGGCTGATCTGAACGTCGATCACATTGGTTTGCGGGTCGAAATGATAATCCCATACTGCTTCGAGCAGCATGGCTCGGGTAACAACCTGCCCCTCGTGGCGCATGAGGTACTCAAGGAGGCGAAATTCGCGCGGCTGCAACGCAATGACGCGCGCGTTGCGCATCACCCGCATCGCGCGCATGTCGAGCACCAGATCGGCGACCTGCAATTGCGTCGCCTCCGAACCGGGCGCGACGCGCCTGAGCAGCACTTCGACGCGCGCCAGCAGTTCAGGAAAAGCGAAAGGCTTGGACAGATAGTCGTCTCCCCCGCTACGCAAACCCCGCACCCGCTCGTCAATGCTGCTCAGCGCGCTGAGTATCAGTACCGGCGTGTTCTTGCCTTGCTCGCGCAGCTTGCGCACGATGGACAATCCGTCTATCTGCCCAGGCAAAAGGCGATCCAGAATCACAATATCCCATTGCTCGCTCGTCGCCAGTTGCAGCCCGCCGAACCCGTCGTGACAGGACACGGCATTATAGCCAGCCTCGTTAAGACCGTTGCAAATATAACGCGAGGTGCTGATATCGTCCTCGATGACTAGACAGCGCATGCCTGTTCCCCAAATTACCGGCTCAATCCGCCTATTATGAATCAGCTATAAGAGGAGCGCACATAAGTCTTAACCCGGATATTTCATAAATTAACACGTGCCCTCACTGGTCTTTTGTTTCGTATGAAAATTTTATTCAATTGGGCGTATGTACCACTACGCCACGCTTTCATAAAACTTCCCTACGAAACAAAATCCTGCGCGATCATCACGCGAATTTATGAAATATCCGGGTTAAAGCAGTCGTACGAAAATTAATTCAAGTCGGGCTGCCACAATTGTCACAATTCAGCTTTATATTTTAACTGTTAGCGGTGAGCCCTCTCCAGCTTTTCCCATAATACTGCTGCGAGTGCAGGCCTCTGGCCAGGCCGGGGATTTCAGGCGCCTGAATTCTGACCAAGCGTCGGGCAAAAATTCCCCAGTTGCTATTTTTGATGTACTCTTGACCAGGGTACTCGCCCTGACTTTGGCATGTACTTTCGTTGCAGCAACTGGATAACGAAAAGAGAATTATAGTGAAAAAAAATACTTCCGTATTGACGCGATTTTTAGCTAGGAGCAATTTTTTCGCCGGAACGAAGGCCAATATCGCTGCTACTCCCACCCCGATATCCGCGCAGCTGATCGAGATGGCGCGCCTGCCCATTGACACCGTACTGGAAAAACTCGGCAGCTCCACCGACGGATTGCTTGACCGCGAAGCGGCCGAACGGCTTGAGCAGCACGGACAAAATACGGTCAGCCACGAGGCCGTGAAAAGCATTCCCCACCAACTGCTCGACCGTTTTAAAAACCCCCTCAATATCTTGCTGCTGGTTCTGGCGGCAGTGTCGTTTTCCATGGGCGACAAGGAATCCAGCGCGATCATATCCGTGATGGTTTTGTTGAGCGTATTCCTGTCGTTTCTGCAGGAATATCGTTCCAGTAACGCTGCGGAAAAACTACGCGCCATGGTCAGTACCACCGCCACCGTGCTGCGCAAGGACAAACGCGCCGGCGTCCCCAAAGAGGTATCCGACGCCTTCAACATCCGCCTCAATCCGCACGGCTCGGAAAAAAAGGAAATCCCCATCGAGAAGCTGGTGCCGGGAGACATCATCCACCTGTCCGCCGGGGACATGATCCCGGCGGATATAAGACTGCTGACCGCCAAGGATTTGTTCATCAATCAGGCATCGCTGACCGGCGAATCGTTACCGGTGGAAAAATTCCCCGCTCCTGCCAATCCAAAAACGACCGACGCGCTGCAACTGGAAAACATTTGTTTCATGGGCACCAACGTCATCAGCGGCACCGCCACGGCGGTGATTGTGACGACGGGCGCGAACACTTATTTTGGCGGACTGGCGAGCGTCATTTCCACAGAACGCGTCATGACCAGCTTCGACCGCGGCGTCAGTCGCTTCACCTGGCTCATGCTGCGCTTCATCATGGTCATGGTACCGCTGGTGTTCCTGATCAACGGCTTCACCAAAGGCAACTGGCCCGAAGCTTTCCTGTTCGCCATGGCCGTGGCGGTAGGCCTGACCCCGGAAATGTTGCCGATGATAGTCACCGTCAACCTGGGCAAGGGCGCAATCGCCATGTCGCGCAAGAAAGTGATCGTAAAACGCCTCAATGCCATCCAGAATTTCGGCGCAATGGACGTGCTGTGCACGGACAAAACCGGTACGCTGACGCAAGACCACATCATTCTGGAAAAACATCTCGATATCTACGGCGAAAAAAATCAGGCGGTACTGGAATACGCGTTTCTTAACAGCTACTACCAGTCGGGCTTAAAAAATCTGCTCGACGTCGCCGTACTCAAACATGTAGAAATGCACGAGCAACTGCACGTCGAGAACCAATACCGCAAGATCGACGAAATTCCTTTTGATTTCGTGCGCCGCCGCATGTCCGTCGTCGTCGAGGGCAACGGCAAGCATCTGCTGATCTGCAAGGGCGCAGTAGAAGAAGTGTTCAGCGTCTGCAGCGACAGCGCAGCCGAAGATACGGTTTTCGCGCTCGACGAAACGCATCTCGCGCGCCTGCGCGAAGTAACACGCGCGCTCAATGAAGACGGATTCCGCGTCATTGCCATCGCGTACAAGGAAATCGACGGCAAGCAGGCCACTTACTCGGTCAAGGACGAATCCGACCTCACCCTGGTTGGCTATATCGCGTTTCTCGATCCACCCAAGGAAAGCGCGGCGGCGGCTATCGCCGCGCTTAACAGGCACGGCGTCGCGGTCAAGATACTGACCGGGGATAATGACATCGTCACGCGCAAGGTGTGCAAAACTGTCGGCATGCATGTAGACCGCATCGTTCTGGGCAGCGAGGTGGAGGCCATGTCGGACATGGAACTGGCCAAACTCGCCGAAACGGTGGAAGTTTTCGCCCGGCTATCTCCAGCACAGAAAGCAAAAGTAATCAAAGCCTTGCACCTCAAAGGCCACGTTGTCGGATTCCTTGGTGACGGCATCAATGACGGCCCCGCGCTCAAAGCCGCCGACGTCGGCATTTCAGTCGATACCGCCGTGGATATCGCCAAGGAATCGGCCGATATCATCCTGCTAGAGAAAAACCTGATGGTGCTCGAAGAGGGTGTCATCGAAGGCCGTAAAGTGTTCGGCAACATCATCAAGTACATCAAGATGGGCGCGAGTTCGAACTTCGGTAACATGTTCAGCGTACTCGGCGCAAGCGCCCTGCTACCCTTCCTGCCGATGGCGCCGATCCAGATCCTGACCAACAATCTACTCTACGATTTCTCGCAGACGGCCATCCCGACCGATCACGTGGACGATGAATACATTGCCAAACCGCGACAATGGGACATCGGCAACATCACCCGGTTCATGCTTTTTATCGGACCGATCAGCTCGATTTTCGACTACGTCACGTATTTCGTCATGTACTTCGTCTTCCACGCCAACACCGTCGCCCAGGCATCCCTGTTCCAGACCGGCTGGTTTGTAGAATCCTTATTCTCGCAAACACTAATCATCCACATCATCCGCACCGGCAAAATTCCCTTTCTCGAGAGCCGCGCGAGTCTGCCGCTGATCCTGACCAGCATCACCATTTGCGGCATAGGCATATGGCTGCCCATGTCGCCGTTTGCCCAGGCTTTGGGCTTCAGTGCTCTGCCCTCGACGTACTGGCCCATACTCGGCGGCATCATGCTCACTTACATGGTGCTCACACAACTGGTCAAGAGCTGGTTCATCAAGCGATACGGGTTGAATTGAGAGGTGATTGAGGGGTCGTTTACGGTCGGGTTAGCAAAATGCCAATACCGTCAAACCGGGCATCATCGAAAACTCAGCTACATTCGCCGTCAACACCGGAAAACCATGTTTGATCGCAGTCGCGCCTATCATCAGGTCATGCGCGCCCACTGTCGTTGCTTTGGGGAGCATGGAGATTAATCGGGCATGTACACGCGCTACCTCCTTATCAAAAATCAGGACCGGAAGCGCTTCAAGCAAGCCTTCCACGAAAGCGGCACGCTTGATGTGGCGCTCTGCCGTATTGGCTTTATGCACGCCAACCAGCAATTCGGAACAGGTGATGGCGCTGATGAAAGCATCTCCATGCACTTCCCATTGCTTGAAACTGGTCAATATACCGCTGCGCTCCGCACGAATCAAAACATTGGTATCAATGATCAATCCCATTCGCTCTCCTCGTGACCGAGAGATGCGATACTCTCTTCGATATCACGCTCGAACGCCGTTATCTCCTCCTCATCCAAACGTGGCAACATGGCGAATAAATGATCGAGTTCGGATACTTTCAGCGTGCGCCCAGGCGTAGAACCAGCGGAAACAATGCGCGCGACCACATCTCGACCCCGAACCACATCGAATGTGGTTTCCTGATATTTGACCTGATTGAGCACATCTGAAAAATTTCGGGCGGCTTCGGTCGCGTTGATCGTCTTTGAAATAGTCATGGAATTCTCAGTAGTATCATATAATATGATTATATGATACCAATCCAACTATGTAAATAAATTTTAACCCACTCAGCAGTCCAATTGTTGACGCATCCGCGATCAGCATTGTCGCCTTCGCCATACGGCATCAGTCGCGCTAACCCGGTGAATCTGCGCCCTCAGTACACCCTGTCGGTCGGCGTGAAAGGCGCTACCATCTCCGGACTGAGATTGACCGGCTTGACGGCGATGCGATCCTGCTAACGGTAGTAGAGCCTATGCGTCAACCAGTTGCCGTCGTCGCGTTACGGATAATCCTCCCGCGTGTGCGCACCGCGGCTCTCGGTACGCGCTAGCGCCGAGACCAGCAGCGCGCGATCGGGAACAGATTTTCCAGCCCCAGCGCTTCGATGCGCTCGGTATTGAAAACCCGACTATGGTCGGTAATGCGCGCGCCCAACAAGCGAGCCTGCAATACATCCAATTTCGCCAAACCTGCACGCAACAGCACATCGGTGCAAAACACGCCGCAATGTCGCTGCATCAGCTTTTGCAGCGCCGCGCGCAAAACGGCTACCGACTCGCCCGCGTCGCGCCTGTCCCATCCGTCAAGGTGCTCCCGCACGGCGGTCAGGAACCCTTCCCCGACGGCCTCAACGGCGCCGCTATTGCCCAGTCCCGTCGCAATATGGATACCCGCTGCCCGCCCGAATGCTACAAGATCGAGCAAGGAATTACCGCCCAGGCGGTTCGCGCCGTGCAGGCCAACCGAGGAACATTCGCCGACGGCGAACAGGCCTTTGATGCGGGTTTCACAGTTCTGATC
>DAICZK010000129.1 GCA_027311185.1 Sulfuriferula sp. | reverse complement strand
AATAACTACACCGCGCCTTCACAAAAGCTCCCTACAAAACAAAATCCTGCGCGATCATCACGCGAATTTATGAAAAGGTCGGGTTAATTGGCCACGCTGTGAATGCTGCGGCAAGCATCTTGTGCCTGCCGGGGGTCGGGGCGTCAACGCCCACACTTCCGGCATGCTTCTGTTGCGATCTGGAAAAGTTATCTGTCCAAAGGGGAATTACGGATGAATATCGGCAATTTACGTACTGTTGTAACGATTGCTCGGACACGAACCGAGATTAATGAGGCGCTTGCTTTTTGCGGGCGTCAGTATGAACGGAATTACGGCACGCACTGGGTTGTCCCGCCCGATTTCTTTTTTGTGGCCAGAGAACGGGATGAGATAGTCGCAACAGGGGGATTAACTTTTGCCACGTTGCATAACGAAATCAGTTCGGAGCGGTATTTTTACCTTTCCGGGGCCATGGCCAACTTCTGTCAGACACATCGTCCCCGCATCGTTGAATTTGGCCGTTTTGCATCGGTTAAACAACTCGCGGCAAAAGCCATACTGCACAGCGTCATTTCTTATTGTGCGACGGAAGGCTACGATTTTATCTTCGCCTGGGCTAATCCCAGCGTACACAAACACACGGCCAGCCGCCTTGGAATCAATTTTTGGCCGGTTCCAGTGGGCTTGAATCTAGAGAGCGCGTTGAGCGATACCCGGTGGGCATCGCCGCCTGCCGGATTTTTCGCGCGCGACTATCCTCCCGCTCTTCACTTGGGCGTGATTCCATTTTGGGAGAACACAAATCTGGCACTCGCCAGGGATTGCGAGAATACAGCTGTCTTGGCATGGTGAAGCGCCATGATTACAAATACTACGAGGGAGAGACGCGGCAACGATGAAAACCGAACTGGAATTGAAAGTGGAGCCGCCGTTCAGCTTCGAACTGGCAAGACATTATATAACAACATCGCCTTCCGCCATTACCGAGCGCGTTACTGCTGCGGGACGATATGCCTCGCTTTCCAGCTATCAGGGGCAACTGCTGCTACTTTATGTGGAAGAAACTGGCACGCCCGACATGCCTGGGTTGGGTATCGAATTGCATAGTGATGGGAAACCGACGCCCGCACTGGTCTATTTTGCAATAAATCGAGTGCGACGAAGTTTTTCTTTGGGTGACAACTATGGCGAATTTGAAGCAATGGCTATGCGCGACCCGGTTTTTCGGCAAATCATGGAGAAGTTCCATGGGTTGCGCCCGGTTCTGATTCCCGACCCGTTCGAATCGCTGCTGTGGGCAATTCTAGGTCAGCAGGTCAACATAGCGGTGGCGCGCAAACTCAAAACGACGCTACTCGAACTTCTACATTGCGAACATACCGTGGATGGGAATCCGTTCTGGGCGTCGCCATCGCCTGAACAAGTAGCTGCCCTGTCAGAAGAAACGCTTTGCGCGGCGCGCCTGGGGCGCTACAAAGCCGCTTATGTCATGGAGGCCGCCCGCGCCGTTCAGAGCGGCCGTATAGACTGGGAGAACATTGTCTCTCTAAATGATGCCGCCGCATGCCGTGCACTTATGCAGATACGTGGTATAGGGCGATGGACTGCGGAATATGTGCTTATGCGGGGGCTGGGACGACGGGATATTATTCCAGCCGGTGATCTGGGGCTGCAGAAAATCATCCTCAAATGCTATGGAGCGCCCAAGGAACAGGCGGAAATGGCGGTTAGGCGAATATCGGACCAATGGGCCGGCTGGCGAAGCTGGGCAGCATTTTACTGGTGGATGGCATTGCAAAACGGCTTGGAGCTTGTTTGACTGAACGATCACCTGAAAGCGAGCGCATTATATTATGACAGCACAAAAATCATGGCCCTACTGGGCTGCAGGATATGCGATCCTGGCGTTGATGATAGGCACCAACCTGCCATCGCCGCTCTATCAAATATACATGCAAAAATGGGGCTTTTCGCCCGGCACACTGACGGCAATTTTCGCCTGTTATGCTTTCTTTCTGATCCCCTCGCTGTTGATCTTCGGACGGCTGACCGATCGGATCGGACGTAAGCCTGTCATTGTTGCCGGGTTGTTGTTGGCGGCGCTGGGCATGGTGCTGTTCATTGTCGCGCAAAGCGTTTTCATGCTGATTGTCGCGCGAACGATACAAGGTATTGCGGTCGGCGCAATCAGCGGCGCGGCAACGGCCGCACTGACCGAATTGCATCCAACCAGGAATCGGCGCAGCGCAGCGCTCGCCACGACTTTGGCAACCGCTGGCGGAACTGCTCTGGGGCCCTTGTTGGCAGGATTTATCGCCGAATATGTCGGGCATCCGCTGCGAACACCATTTTACAGTGAGCTGGTTCTGCTCATCCCTGCGATCATCGCTGTCGCGGCGATGCCGGAGAGCGTGGATAAAGCGGTTGTGGCCTCGCCGGACAAGCGGGCCGAAATGCCAGGCGAAACGCCAACCGCGGCACTGCTCGATCCCCGATCATTTTTTATTGCGAGTTCGACCGCCTTCGTGGCGTGGTCAGTGGCGGCGCTATTCATGTCGCTCATGCCCAGTTATGTCAGCCAGTTGCTTGGTTTCAGAAGCTTGCTGATAGGCGGCGGAACGATTTTTGTCATGCTGACGGTGTCGGTGATCGCACAGCTCATTTTGCGCGGCGTCGCGCCCAAAAAAAACATACGCTCCGGTCTGATATGCTTGAGTATCGGGCTATGCGCAATCGTTTATTCCATGAGCGTGAAATCCGCGCTGCTGTTCGTAGCGGGTACCGTGCTGTGCGGGCTCGGGCATGGAATGACATTCGGGGGTGCGACGGTATTGGTGAATATGCTCGCTACGGCGGCGGCGCGCGGTCGAGTACTGTCCTGGTATTACGTGATCATTTATCTGGGCGTGGGCATACCCGTCCTGTTGACGGGCCTACTTGCGGCCCACGGCGATTTGCGGCTTGCAGTTTCGGTGTTTACCGGCGTCACAGTGACCCTGTCGCTGATACTGGGAGTGCTTGTAAACAATGGGCGCACGCTGCTTGACCATCCGGCGACCTGATCTTCCACCCTCTTCGACCCGGGCTTGCCCGCGATTCAGCGGCCCATTGATCGCGGGCGAGCTCGCTCCTAGCACTGCGGATTGTGTTCTACAAATTTGAATAAATCAGCGCTGCCTCAACTGTGCGGAGCACTGCATTTCGACCTTACTTCGACTCGCTATAACCGCCGCCCAGCGCTTTTGCCAGCAGGACGCTGGCCGTCATGCGCCGGGACTGCAGAGTGCTGACCGCCTGTTCGGCTTGCAGAACCTGGGTTTGCGCAACCACTACCGTGAGGTAGCTTGCGCCGCCGCCCTGATAGTTTAATTTGGCTTGCGCTGCCGCGCGTTGGGCCGACTGCAGGGCCCGTTTCTGCGCCGCGTATTCCTGGTTCAGCTGGCTGATTGCGGTCAAATTATCTTCGACTTCGCGATACGCGACAAGCACTGTCTCGCGGTAGTTGGCGACGGTTTCGTCATAACGTTGTCGGCTCTGTTCGGTCAGCGCTTGCCGCTGTCCGGCGTCGAACACCGCAACCATGGCGCTGGCGCCGAGCGACCATAACTCGCTAGGCACGCTAATCAGGTTGCCTAGCTGACTGCTCTCATAGCCGCCTTGGGCGGTTAGCATAAATTGCGGGAAATACGCCGCTTTTGCAACGCCGACCGCCGCATTGGCGGCCTCTATCTGGCGCTCTGCGCTGGCGATGTCGGGGCGCCGCTCCAGTAGTTTCGATGGCAGCGAAGTGCCCATCCACGGCGTAGGTTCAGCGTCTAGGGTCTGAAGCCGAAATCCGGTGGCAGGTCGGCCGAGCAGCAGCGCAATGGCGTGCAACAGGGTTTGCGCCTGCAGTTCGATCTCCTGTTGCTGGCTCCTGGCGTTTTGCAATACAACGTCAGCTTCATCAACATCCGCTTCGGGTGAGGCGCCGTTCTGGTAGAGCGATTGGGTCATTTGCAGGTACTGATCCTCATCGGCGACCAGGGCCGTGAGTTTTCGTTGTTGTTGTTGCAGCGACTGCAAGGTGAAGTAATCCGCCGCCAGTTCAGCTTGTATCGTGAGTTGCAACGCGGCCAGATCGGCTCTCGATGCTTCCATTTGCTGCTGGGTATAGGACACTTCGTTGGACAGGCGGCCGAAGACGTCGGGTTCGTAAGAGACATCGGCGGTCAGCAAATTGTCTGCGTAGTGCGTGGGTACGACGGGGAAATAAGTGGCGCGATGGCGCGATGTCTTGATCTCCTGCGCGCCTGCTCCCAGGTACACGGTAGGGAACAGCGTCGCCCGCTGTGCCTTGAGCGCGCTTTGTGCCTGTTGCAGTCGAGAAAGGGCGGCTTTCAGATCCTGGTTGCTGTCAACTTGTTGCTCAAGCTGATCGAGCGTGCTGTCTGTGTAGATTTTCCACCATGCGCCTTTGGGAAAGGTGTCGGCGGGTTGAGCCTGCGCAAATACGGTTTGATCGCCGAATTGTGCGGGTGTGCTGACCTCCGGGCGATGATAGGCAGGCGCGAGCGAGCAGGCCGAGCATAGCAGGGTCAGCAAGGTAAACGCGCGCGCGATTTTTGGCGGCATCATTATTCCGCCTCGGCTTTAAGTTTGCGCACCGATGCTATTACTACCGTTTCGCCATTGAC
>DAICZK010000128.1 GCA_027311185.1 Sulfuriferula sp. | reverse complement strand
GCAGCAAATGCGAATGTCCGGGCGCGACAAAAGCGTGTCCGGGCAGTATGCGCTCGTTTCCTTCTGCTTCCTTGACCGCTATTTTACATAAGCTGTTTAGCCGATTGGCGAAGGATTTGGTAAAACCTTCAGGCATGTGCTGGGTAATCAGGATACCCGGGCAATCGGCTGGCATTTGTATTAAAAATTCCTTGATCGCCTCGGTACCGCCTGTCGAGGCGCCAATCACGATCAATTTCTCGCTGCTCAGTAAAGGATTGGCCATTGCCGGCAAAATACCCGTAACGTTATTGGTCTGCGGCACGCGCCGGGCAATCTGCGCCCGAGCAGCGATGCGGATTTTGTCGCTGATCAGTTGAGAATATTCCAGCATGCCGTTTTTGATCGATATCTTGGGTTTGGTCACAAAATCGACCGCACCGAGCTCCAATGCCCGCAGGGTTATCTCGGAGCCGCGCTCGGTCAGTGATGAAACCATCACAACAGGCATCGGGCGCAGGCGCATCAGCCGCTCCAGAAAATCCAGCCCGTCCATGCGCGGCATTTCGACGTCTAGCGTCAATACATCCGGGTTGGTTGCCTTGATCACTTCTCGGGCGACGATGGGATCAGGAGCAGTACCCACTACCACCATGTCCGGCTGGTCAGAAATAATTTCGCTCATGAGACTGCGGATCAGGGCAGAATCATCAACAATCAGAACTTTTATCGTCATTGCTTTCTTTCTATGGCATTGGCAGGCAACGGGTTCGCGACAGGATACGAAGCCCGCTACCCACCTAAATCGTACTTATCTTGAGGCGGCTTGCATATTCTATTTCACGTTTAACCAGGGTATCGTTGCGTAATTCCTGTATTTTACGGACGAAAACTTTGCCTGTACGCGGAAAGAAATAGACTTTGCGCGGATATACATCGTTTAGGTTCTCGGCGAGGACAGGTATGCGATGCGTACGCAGATAAGTCCTGACAAAATCGGCGTTACGTTCCCCAACATTGATCTGGTTAAATCCTTTTAATACGTTGCCGCCGCCAAACACCTTGGCTTCCAGATTCTGGCGTTTGGCCCCGGCTTTTAACAGGTCGTCAATCAGGATTTCCATCGCATGCGTGCCATAACGCATGGATGGCGATACCGGGCTGGTGCCATCGCACGCGCCGGTATCGGGCAGCATGAAATGGTTCATTCCGCCGGTGCCGGTTATCTTGTCCCGGATACAGGCTGAAACGCAAGAACCCAGTACGGTTACGATCAGCATGTTGCGGTCGGTGTAATAATATTCACCCGGCAACAATTTGGCCGCATCACATTGAAATATGGGATCGTAGTAGATATTGGTTGCAAAATGCTCTTCTGCCTTCCCCCAGCTCATTAGTTTCCCTCTTGTTTTTGTCGTTATGGCTCGACCTCCTTCCGTGCGTAAAAGGATGCGCGTCGTGGTGCGCCCGCGGTCGTTGCGAAGTGTGAGATGCAGTCCACCCCTGGCTGTGCATCAATGCATCCCATGCAAAGGAGCCCTATTTTAACGCATATACGGTTTTACCCATCAAGGTAAACAGATTGGTGATGTTGGTAAAATTCTCCGAATGCCCGGCAAATAGCAAACCATCTGGCTTCAGCAAGGGCGCAAACCGGTTAAGAATTTTAGCTTGGGACGCTTTATCAAAATATATCATCACATTACGACAGAAAATAACGTCAAATTGCCCCGCTACCGGCCAATTATTTTCAAGCAGATTCAATTGTTCGAAGGTAATGAGGTCGCGCAACTCTTTTTTTATTCGTACCGTACCGTCATTTTTTCCCGTGCCTTTGAGAAAAAAACGCTTGACCCGGGAAGCGGCCATTTTCTCCAGCTTGTCCAGGGTGTAGATTCCCTGAGCGGCGATTTCCAGCACGTTCGTATCGATATCCGTAGCAATGATCCTGACAGGTGGCGCAAGAGTGGAGAAGGCTTCGCACGCAGTTACTGCGATCGAATAAGGTTCCTCTCCCGTCGAACTCGCCGAACACCAGATAGTGATCGGCGTGTCTCTGCCTTTTAAAAAGCTGGCCAACACCGGAAAATGATGCGATTCGCGAAAAAAGGAAGTCAGGTTGGTGGTCAATGCGTTGGTGAACGCAGTCCACTCGACGCTGTTCGGGTTACGCTCCAGACGGTCCAGGTATTCGGTGAAAGTCGATACGCCGCTCGCACGCAGACGACGCGCCAATCGCCCGTACACCATATCCTGCTTGTGTTCGGACAAGGCGATGCCCGCGCACTGATGTATCATCGTACGGATGCGAGCGAAATCGCGCAGCGTAAAAGCGAATTCCTTCGCCGCCCCGGATACCCGGCCGGCCGCGCTAACGACCGCGACCATGCTTACCCTCCTGGCGTAATCCGGTGATGCTTGCGCTGGATAAAAAACGGTTAAAACTCATCCCACTCCTCCCCTACTGCCTCGATATCCGTAGGTTTCTTGGAGGTGGTTTTAACCGGCTCCGGCTCGTGGGCCGCCAGACTGTCGGGGCGAGGACGATGACTGCTGCGCGCGCCGGTTTCAGCCAGTTTAAAAATGCTGACCGCATCTTCGAGCGCAACGGCCTGATCCTGCAGGCTTTGTGCGGCGGCTGCCGCCTGCTCGACCAGGGCCGCGTTCTGCTGGGTCATTTCATCCATTTCAGAGACGGATTGGTTGATATTGGCGATGCCTACGCTTTGCTGGCTGGAGGCGTTATAAATGGAATCGAGCAAATCGGTGAACAAACCAACGATAGTCAGAATCTCCTCCATGTTTTCGCCCGCTGCTTCGACCAGGCTGGAACCGGCTTTGACTTTGTCGACTGAATGATCAATCAGCGTTTTGATTTCCTTTGCGGCGGCGGAACTGCGTTGCGCCAGATTTCTGACTTCACCGGCCACGACGGCGAAGCCGCGCCCTTGCTCGCCAGCGCGCGCAGCCTCGACCGCCGCATTGAGCGCCAGAATATTGGTCTGAAAAGCGATGCCCTCGATCACGCTGATAATATCGACGATTTTTTTCGAGCTGGTGCTGATCTCCGCCATGGTGGCAACGACTTCAGTCATGGTCTGTCCACCCACTTCGGCAATGTCGCGCGTCGAGGCCGCCACTTTCTGTGCATGATGCGCGCTTTCCGTGTTCTGCTGAACGGTAGCAGTCATTTCCGCCGTCGCCGTTGCGGTCATGGACAGAGAGTGAGCCTGTAGCTCGGTTCGGTTGGACAAGTCCATGTTGCCGGTAGCGATCTCTTCCGAGGCGAGCGCGATAGCGTGCGTGCCGGCGCGCACCTGGCTGACGATATTCAACAGGCTTTCATTCATGTCTTTCATGGCAAGCATCAGCAAACCCGCCTCGTCCCGCGAGGTGACCGTGATTTCCTGGCTCAAGTCACCGGAAGCGATACGTCTGGCGATATCCACGGCTTGCGCAAGGGGCCGCGTAATCGCCTTGCTCAGTAACCAGCCCATCAGCAGCGCGAAGACTATCCCGAAGAACGTCAATAGGGTCGCCCAGGTATTGAGCATGTGATAGCGTGACTGCGCCTGATCATAAGCGTCCTTGGCTGCGGCCAGCTGCAGCTTGGTCAAGGTATCGAACTGTTTGTCGACGGTCGCGCTACGCTCGCGCATCGGTCCTTGCAAAATTGCTGCAGCCTGTTGTATGTTGCCGGCAGAAATGGCGGCGAGCATGGGCTCGACGGCCTCGGTGCGCTGCACTTTGCGCGCCTCGCGTATGTTAACCAATACAGCCCGTTCCCTGTCTTGCCATGGCAAAGCTTCCAATGCATCCTGTAGCTTTACACTCTGTTTTCTGTATCGATTCAGATCGGCGATATACTGCGCGGTCTTGGAATCATCATCGGGCACCTTGGCCAGTTTTCCGGCGATTGCGTTGGCCAGCGACATTTGCGTATGATTCATGGCCGTAACCAGCCCGCCCAATTTGCTGACCTTGAGCAGGCTGTCCTGATAAAGATACTGGACGGTCTGATTGGATGCATTCAGCATATAAACCCCCAGTAGCCCGACAACCGCCATCGAAACACTGAGATAGACCGTCACGAAAATCAGCCTGGCCTTTATGCTTATATTTTGCATCATCATGCTATCCCTCCAATTTATTATTGATTTTATCTATTCGCCCACGCTGCTCTGTTCGACCGCCAGGCTCGATCTACACAGCGATGTCTAAAATACTCTTAGTCGTACTCCGTACGCGAATTCGTAGTCAATTTTCTGATCGAGGCGCCAGGAGGCTTAATCGGGTGCTTGCGAATCTGCGCGGCCGGCCGACCAACATTGCGGGTCTTCACCGACGACGCTGTCTCGGTCCGTTGACGGTCGGTCAGACGAAACTTGTAGACCAGTTCTTCGAGGTGCCCTGCCTGATCCTGCATGGATTTGGCCGCCGCTGCCGCCTGCTCGACCAGCGCCGCATTCTGCTGCGTGGTTTCGTCCATCTGGCTGATCGCCTGATTGACCTGCTCTATGCCTATGCTCTGCTCGCGGCTTGCCGCAGTGATCTCGCTCATGATGTCGGTGACGCGCTGTATGCTGTCGACCACTTCCTTCATCGTTGTGCCCGCCATGCCCGCCTGTTTGTTTCCGGTCTCGACCTTGTTCACGGAGTCGTCGATCAATACTTTAATCTCTTTGGCGG
>DAICZK010000127.1 GCA_027311185.1 Sulfuriferula sp. | reverse complement strand
ACGTCATCGATTACCGCATGAACATTCAGGATGCGGTGAACGCGCCGCGCATCCACGAGCAATGGCTGCCCGACACGATCTATGCGGAACCCGGCGCAATCAGCGCCGCGGTCGCGCAACAACTGGAACAGAACGGCTACCGGCTGACCGTTCAACAATCCACGTGGGGCGCGGCCGAGGCGATTGCTATCGACACGCGCACGGGAACGATCTACGGCGCCAATGACAGACGCCGGCCGGCCGGGCTGGCGGCGGGGGACTAGCGTGCTGCGGCTCGGCTCAGCGTCGCCTTGCCTAGACAGACGTTACATCTTGTTACCCCTCCGTTACAACCTGTCATGCCTGACGGCAAGTCCTTGCACTAGACTGCACTCATGGATCGACGCCACTCATTGACGAGTCCAACCAAACCAGTCAACAATGTAGGTCCATAACCCAACGTTAATGGAGGCACACAATGAACCGCTCAAAAAAAATACTACTCATCGCCTGTCTAGGGGCAAGCCTACTGACCAGTTTCGCATCCACTGCGCGCGCCGATGACGATGGCTGGGGCCGTGTTGGCCTGAATCTGTTTCTCGGCGGACCGGCTTATTATAATCCTCCACCTGTTTATTATCCGCCGCCAGCTTACTATGCGCCGCCCCCCCCGCCGCAACCTGCGTATGGCTATTACGGCGCACAGGGACCAGCATATTATGCGCCACCCCAAGCCTACTATGGCGACCGGGGCGGCTGGCGCGGTGGCGACGGTTGGCGCGGCCGCGGGCGCTGGGGGCGGGGCGACGACGATTAAGCATCGCCGCGTCGCCGTAGGCTGACGTTACGCCCGCGCATAAATAAGCAACTGTCTATACCGGCATCCCGCAAAGTTAAGTATCATGGGCAGCTTCAATGAATGTCTACTCGCCCATAGCCTATTTTGTCGTTCTTGTCGGACTGCTCCTGGTTGCCCGAACGCGCGTTTTTCTGCCCGCCGACCAACCTTGGCACCGGGAAAGCGCGCGCACGTCGACTCTGGACGGCCTGCGCGGCTTTCTCGCCCTCAGCGTATTTTTCCATCACGCCGCGATTTATCACTGCTATCTGCAAAACGCGGTCTGGGGTGTACCTTCGTCGCTTTTTTATACGCAGGTAGGGCAGGCGAGCGTTTCATTATTTTTCATGATCACAGGATATCTGTTCTGGGGCAAGGCTATCCGCGCGCGCGGGAATATGGAGTGGAAAAATCTCTACATAGGACGCTTATTCCGAATCGGGCCGCTGTATTATCTGGCGACCGGCTTTATGCTGCTGATCATTTTTCTGAAAACCGGTTCTGTTTTCCACGAAGCGCCGCTGACTATCCTCAAAGAAGTCATCCCGCTGTTATTCATGGGGTTTTTTAGTTCTGCAGCCAGCATCAACAACTATCCGAACCCCGCTCTGATCCTTGCTGACGTGACCTGGACGCTGCGCTACGAGTGGTTTTTTTATTTGCTGATACTGCCTGTTGCGGCTTGGTTTGCCCGCCCGCAGGGCCGGCATATCTGGTTTTCACTCATAGGCTTGTTCGTTTGCCTTGCAGTTATTTGGAAACATCACGGAATGAATGCTGTCGCTTTGACGGATTTTTTCGTCGGCATGAGCTGCGCATCCATACAGCAACAAGCACATCCTCTGTATGCGCGGATAAGCGCCAGAATTGGCGATACTTTAAAATCGTTCGGCGTGCTCGCGCTACTCGGCCTGCTGGTCTATTTTTTTCCGACGGCTTATGCAGCCATCCCGATCATGATGCTAGCGCTGGTATTTTTGCTAGTCACGTCCGGCTGCTCCATCTTTGGCCTGCTCAACCTACGCGCGTCGCGAAGACTGGGCGAAATCAGCTACGGCATCTATCTCCTGCAGGGTATCGCGCTTTATGCCGTGTTTGACAGCACACCGATGCGAACCTACGCGCTTGGATCGGCGCTACATTACTGGTCGGTCATCGCCCTAGCCGGGCTCGCGCTGATCACAGCCGCGCTGATCGCGCACATCACGCTGGAACTGCCCGGCATTCGTATCGGCAAAAAACTCATACAGCTCCTGGCCCGCAACAAGCCCCGCAAAACGCCTGAGACGATTTAGCGCCAAGACAACGTGCTAGCCCGGCAAACTACCCCACAACCCGGTCTTGTGCTGGATCGTCGGGAACGACGGCCTGCCGACCGGCTACGACCGTCAATACCGCGCATCCGTGGGCTTGCCGCCTTTCGGCCAGTCGTTGGCCTTCTCCGCGTAATCCGGCCGCTGCATGTGCGAGAAATATTCGCCGACGTCCACAGCCTCCTGATCGGTCAGGCCGCCCTGTCCGAACGGGAAATTCTGCGTATTGGCCATCGGCATGTTATTTTTTGCGAAAGCGGCCGCAGTATAGGTTCTGGCCATTCCGGCGCCGATATTAAAGGATTCATTGCCCCATAACGGCGGGAACACGTAAGTGCCGTTAGCCTGTTTGACACCTTCGCCGTTGGTGCCGTGACAGACGGCACATTGATTGTCGTAAACCTGCTTGCCGCGAGTCGCATCTGGCAAAATTGTTTTGCTGATCTTGCCCACGCCGCGGCCCGGAATCGGCTCGTTGGGTTTGACATTGCTTTGCATCCACGCCGAATAGGCGACCATCGCTTCCATTTCACTGGAATCTTTAGCCAGCGGCTTGCCGTTCATGGAACGCCTGAAACAGGCATTGATCCTGTCCTTGTAATCGATCACGTGCCCTGCTCGGGACGCATAAATCGGGAACGTGGCGGCAACCCCGACGAAAGGCGAGCCTTTGGCAACCGTCCCGCCGTCGAGGTGACAGCTGGTACAGTTCAGGCTGTTGCCAACGTTGCCTGGCAACAACGCTTTGGTTTCGGTCATCAGTCGCATCCCGTAAATCAACTGCTGGGAGTGTGGGTTGTCCAGCATGGCAGCGAAGCGCGGCGCGGCAAAGCGTGAAGGCGCCGCTGGGGCTAGCTTGATCTCGTCGCGAATTTTCTTGACCTCGTCGGGCGTTACAGGGTCGCCCTGATTGCCCCATTTGGTACGCACAAAGCTGACGATTTCGGCGAGCTCCTGATCGGACAGACTGCTGTAATTCGGCATGCCGAACGATCTGGGCGCGGGTTGGGTCGAGGCGGTTTTCCACCCGCTCAGCACGACGTGAATGACCGAGGTCGGGTCTTTGGATTGTACGGACGCGTTACTCGCCAGGGGCGGGAAAATATCCTTCACGCCATGCCCGTCGATCTGGTGGCAAGTGGAGCAGAACTGAGTATAACCCAGACCGCCGCGTGTTGTATAAAGGTCGGTCGCGGTTGCCTGAGCGCTGACCACCGGCTTTTGCTTCATCTGTATCGACTCGTCGCTGGGCGAAAGTGTTTTTAAATAAGCAGCCATCGCTGCGATATCACTGTCCGCGAAAAACTGGGTGCTGAAATGCACCACCTCGGTCATGCTGCCATATGCTGCCGCGTGGGCGTTATGTCCGGTTTTGAGAAACTGGGCAATTTCCGGTGCGGCCCAAAGGTTGCGCAGATCGACCGCTCGCCAGGCTTCAACGGTAGAACCTGCCAAAAAGTATTTGCCGCCAGGACCGGCCTCGCTCATCGCCTTTTCCTCGAAAGCCAGGCCCCGCGGTGTATGGCAAGAGCCGCAATGGCCCAATCCCTCGATCAGATAAGCGCCACGATTCCATTGCGCCGACTGGGCAGGATTGGGTTGGTATGGATGGCCGTCAAGAAAAGCCATGTTCCAGCCAGCAAGACCGATACGCATGCTGAACGGCCATTGCATGTCGTTTTTCTTGTTGGGCTGCCTGACCGGCGTTACGCCATGCATCATGTAGGCGTAGAGCTTGCGCATGTCGGGCTCGGTGATTTTGGCGAACGAGGGATAAGGCATGGCGGGATAAAGATTATGTCCGTCAGCCGCAACCCCTAGCCGCATGGCGCGATCAAACTGGGCAAAGGTATAGCTGCCGATGCCGGTCTGGACATCGGGTGTAATATTAGTGGAATGAATGATACCGAAGGGCGTCTTCAATTCCAGGCCACCGGCCATGGGCTTGCCGCCCGGAGCCGTGTGACAGGCAACGCAATCGCCCAGTTGCGAAACATATTGTCCTTGTCGGATCGAATCGTCAACCGATGGCGCTGTAGCCGGAGCAGCCAGCGCAGGAGTGACCAACAGCGCCGATAGCGCGACATTCAGACACACCAGAAGCTTTTTTGCCAATATCACCGTAATCTCTCCTTTTTTGACGCCTGCTAAACGAATTTTTTGTCTTGGACCCGCCCAAATCTCATGTCGAGGGCTGGCCGCTGCTTATGTTCTTGTTCTTATGGGACTTCGGCGCGGCAAACCATCTCTTTTTATCGGCATCCGCCGAAGGCCTGACGGGTTTGCCAGCGCCAATTAGCAGAAAATACCACAGCCAGGCTACCCACGGACACCAGATTGCCATCTAATTTTAATAACACGGCAAATCGGTCTCGCGCAATATCGAAACGCACGGTAGCTCCCGTCCGTAAAAACCGGTTACACTATGGTCAGAGATGCGCAGCACTGCTATTGCCTGTTTCGGATAACGCCAACCACCGCGCCCGGATCATGCTGGCAAAGCCCGGCGATGCTTGCGGGGGCCAAATCCCGCCTACTTGTCCGCTACCCATCGATTGCAATATAC
>DAICZK010000126.1 GCA_027311185.1 Sulfuriferula sp. | reverse complement strand
TCATCCAGCGACGAGCGTACGGGCTGCGCGATGAAGAATATCTGCGACTAAAAATACTCACGTCTATGCTCACGAGGCTCTAAAAAACATGAAATTTACCCACTCGATTACGCGAAGACCCAAACTATTTAGTGGTTAGCACACCCGTCCGGAGATGCGCGCGCAAGCGCATAGTAATCGATTGAATGCGAGGACATAAATAGTTTTCCGTTGCCGATTTAAACTTGTACATCAACAACGACCAGATGCACGAGGTCAATGCGCACAACATCCTGATTCGCGAGGCCGGCAGCTTTCACATCATGGATTGGGGTTTCAGCCACCGGCGTGCGCCCATGCTGGGGCGCACAAGAAAAAGCCAGCTAACCTTTGGGTTAACTGGCTTTATGCTGGAGGCGAGACCCAGAATCGAACTGGGATAGGCGGATTTGCAATCCGCTGCATAACCATTTTGCTATCTCGCCGTATGCCGATACAGGCTTTGAAACGAATAAGGGAAAGCGATTAAGCTCTCCCTCGGATTTGGAGCGGGAAAAGAGGTTCGAACTCTCGACCTATACCTTGGCAAGGTATCGCTCTACCAGCTGAGCTATTCCCGCAAAACAGGTGCGCATTATAGGGATTGCGAAAATTCTGTCAACAAAATTATTGGGGATTTTTTGCGGTATTGAACAAGCGCGCGAAGTTCTCGCTGGTCGCCCTGCCGACCTCTTCGACACTGATGCCGCGCAGCAGCGCGATCTCCTCCGCGACATGTTTTACAAACGCAGGCTGGTTGAGTTTTCCGCGATGCGGAACGGGCGCGAGATAAGGCGAGTCGGTCTCTATGAGCATGCGTTCCAGCGGCACACGCTGCCCAACCTCCTTCAGTTGCGTGGCATTCTTGAACGTCACGATGCCGGAAAATGAGATGTAAAAACCCATCGCGATAGCCGCCTGTGCGATGTCCCAATTTTCGGTGAAGCAATGCATCACACCGCCGACTTCCCGAGCCTGTTCTTCGCGCATGATACGCAGCGTATCTTCGGCTGCCGAACGGGTATGGATGATGAGCGGCTTGCCACATGCTCTTGCTGCGCGGATGTGGTTGCGAAAACGCGTGCGCTGCCATTCCAGGTCACCCGTCAGACGAAAATAATCCAGTCCGGTCTCGCCTATCGCGATGATTTTTTTGTGCTGCGCCAAAGCAACCAGATCCGCGACGCTGGGCTCAGCCTCATTCTCATAATCGGGATGCACGCCCACCGACGCATAGATATTTTCAAATCGCTCAGCCAGTGCCAACACTTGCGGGAAGTCGTGGAGATTCACCGACACGCACAAGGCACTTTGCACATCGTTCTGCTTCATCCGCGCCAACACCTCGTCGATATTGTCGGCGAGTTCGGGGAAGTTGATATGGCAGTGGGAATCGATAAAAGGCATAACGTCAGACTGTAAGAAGTTGGCGATAAGCCAGCAATAAAGATTCAAAGAATAATTTCGGATTGAGGGTGTGCTGCGCCTCGCGCTTGGCGGTCTGCAACAGCTTCTGCAACCGCGCCAGCTCCAGCGGCGCGACTGAAGCGACCAGTTTCTTGATCGCCTCTGCTTCGTCCGTGTGATAGCGCAGGCTGCCCGCCAGTTTCATCGCCGCCAAGTCGTAACACCATTGCTGCAACCATTGCACCACCAGCACCTGTTCAGTTTTCTGCAACATCTCCGCCAGCGCGAACACATCCAACGATGCCGGTTGGCGCAAGGCGGACAACAGCTTGGCGCGCTCATCCGTACCTGTCTGCGCGTCGCCCTGTAGTGCCAACAACGGCGAAAATCCGGCGGCGGCAAGTGCCTGTTCAGGATTTTTTATTCCCTGTTCATGCAGCCAGCATATGGCCGTTGGAGCATCGGGCACGGACAGCGTGAACGATACGCAACGACTGAGTATGGTGGGTAACAGTTGCTGGGGTTTATGCGTCACTAAGATGAACAACATGTTTGGTGGCGGCTCTTCGAGGCTTTTCAGCAAAGCATTCGCCGCGTTACTGTTCATGGCCTCGGCGGGAAAGATCACCACCACACGCATGCCGCCCTGATGCGCGGATAGCCCCAGAAAATCGGCCAGCTCGCGTACCTGCTCGACCGTGATCTGCTTGCTGGGTTTCTTACCGGACTCGGTCTCCTCACCCGCGAGACTCAATGCATCCGGCTGCAACAAACGAAAATCCGGGTGAGAACCCTGCGCCAGCCAATGACACGCCGGACAGACCCCACAGGCGATACCGGAAGCCTGCGGCTTCTGACACAACAAGGAATGCGCGAAATTCACCGCCAGATCAAGTTTGCCTATGCCCTTGCCGCCTTTGAACAACAAGCCTTGCGGCGGACGCTTGGACAGCTCCTGTAAACGCTGCCAATCATTTTTTTGCCAAGGATAGAGTGCGGCCATGTTCAGATCGCTTCCAGGATCGCGCCCAGTTGCGCGGTGACTTTATCCAGCGGCTGCGCCGCATCAATCACGGCATAACGCTGCGGGTTTTCTTGCACGCGTCTATGGTAACCGGCGCGCACCCGCTCGAAAAAATCGCCGTGCTCTTGCTCGAAGCGGTCCAGTGTTGCGTTGTTTGCCAGACGCAGTCTTGCAACGTCCACCGGCACATCAAAAAAAACAGTCAGGTCGGGGTGCATATCGCCATGCAACCAAGCCTCTAATTGTTTTAATTTTTCCCAGTCCATACCGCGACCCGCGCCCTGATAGGCGAAACTCGCATCGGAAAAACGGTCCGAGATCACGACTTTGCCGGCAAGCAAAGCGGGCTTGATGACTTGCTCGATATGCTCGGCGCGCGCGGCGAACATCAGCAACGCTTCCGTATCCATCGCCATCGTTTGATGCAATAAAATTTCGCGCAACTGCTCGCCCAAGGCCGTACCGCCTGGCTCGCGCGTGACCACCACATCCTGTCCGCGTTGCCTCAAGGTATCGGCAAACCAGGCGAGATGGGTACTTTTACCCGCCCCATCCATCCCTTCAAAAGTAATAAATTTTTTCATGGTGTTAGTCGTTAGTAGCGAGTCGTGAGACGTAAGGCGTAAGCCGAGTATGCCGCTGCGCAGTCGTAATTTTAACTTACGGCTTCAAATACCAGCTGCTCCTCACTTTTGGTATTGATTAACGGCGCGATTATGCGCCTCCAGGGTGCTGGAAAATTGCGAGCTGCCATCGCCGCGCGCCACAAAATACAAGGCATTGGTGGGTGCCGGATGCAGCGCGGCCTGCAATGAAGCGATGCCCGGCAGCGCGATCGGCGTGGGAGTTAATCCTGCACGGGTATAGGTATTGTAGGGCGTGTCGTTCAACAAATCGCGCTTGCGGATATTGCCGTCAAATTTTTCACCTATGCCATAGATGACTGTCGGGTCGGTCTGCAGCAGCATGCCCTTACGCAAACGGTTCACGAACACGCCGGCGATCATGCTGCGGTCACCCGGTGTGCCGGTTTCTTTTTCCACGATGGACGCGAGTATCAACGCCTCATACGGATCACGCAGCGGCAGGCCCGCCGCACGACCAGACCAGGCGGCCTGTAGTTTTTGCTGCATGGTCCGATAAGCGCGCTTGAAGATCAGCACATCACTGCTGCCCGCCGCAAAGAAATAAGTGTCCGGGAAAAACAATCCTTCGGGATGCGTCTCGGTCGCACCGATACGCCGCAACAACTCCGCATCGCTCAACGCCTGGGTCGTGTGTCTCAAATCGGGATTTTCATCGACTGCCGCGCGCAACTGTCTGAATGTCCATCCCTCTATGATGCTCAACTGGCTCTCGCTCACCTGGCCTTTACTGATGATGTCCAGCAGCTCCAACATAGACACCGGTTGCTCCAGTGCGTATTCGCCAGTCTGTAATTTTCCCGATTTTCCCGTCAAGCGTCCCAGCCACACAAACAGGGTTTCTTGCTGCAACAACTGCGCCAGCCCCAGTTGGCGCGCGACACTCTTCAGGCTACTGCCGGCCTGAACAGAAAACTCGAATGGTGTACCGGGTAACGGCATCGGCTGGAACGCGACAAAACCCAGGCCGGCGGTGGCGAACGACACGATCAAGAGCAACGCGACAACGATCTTTTTCATACGCGGCTCTCCTGCGCATCAAGCTGTTGTAGTTTTCGAACAAAAGGGAATTCGCCCCAGCGACAATCAGCCAGCGCGCGCACCGGCCATAGTCCGATCACGCTATTCACCAAAAACACTTCATCGGCTGCCAACACTTCCGCAAGACTCACATCGCGTACCTGCAACGGGATCGCGCGGGCGGCAGCGTAAGCGATCACCCGGTCACGCTGCACACCCGCCACGCCGCAACGGGACAGGTCGGGCGTGATGAGCTGACCATGCCGTACCAGGAACAGATTGCTGCGCGTACCCGCTATCACATTGCCTGCCGCATCCAGCATCAACCCCTCGGCGATCTGCGCATCGCGCCACTCGGCGGCCGCCAGCACGTTCTCCAGACGATTGAGATGTTTGATTCCAGCCAGGCGCGGTTGCTCGCTCAGACGGGTCTCGCACACCCGCAACTGTATGCCTTGAATAGCCCAGTCGACCGGATACACCGGAACAGGCGAGACATCCCACACGTGCGTGGGTTCGGCACAATGCGGCGGCGCGTAACCGCGCGCGCCCTGTCCGCGCGTCACGATGAGTTTGATGATGCCTTCTGGAT
>DAICZK010000125.1 GCA_027311185.1 Sulfuriferula sp. | reverse complement strand
GGTCGTCATCATCAAGCTTGCCGATCGTCTGCACAACATGCGCACGCTCGACTCCATGTCGCTGGAAAAACGTCGACGCATCGCACAGGAAACCACCGACATCTACGCGCCCATTGCCAATCGGCTGGGACTCAACAGTCTGTACCAGGAACTCGACGACCTGTGTTTTCATCATCTCTATCCAAATCGTTACCGGGTGCTCGCGCAAGCGGTAAAAGCCGCACGCGGCAACCGCAAAGAGGTGATAGAAAAAGTGCGCGAAGCGATAGCGCACAAGCTGGAGGATGGCAAGGTCGCCGCGCTGGTCAGTGGTCGCGAAAAACATTTGTTCAGCATTTACAAAAAAATGCAGGAAAAATCACTGGCTTTTTCCGAGGTGTTCGATATTTACGGCTTCCGCGTCCTGGTGAGCGATATTCCTTCGTGTTACCTGGCGCTGGGTTGCCTGCACAGTCTCTACAAACCGATACCGGGAAAATTCAAGGATTATATCGCGATCCCCAAAGCTAACGGTTATCAGTCTTTGCACACCACACTGTTTGGGCCGTTCGGCACCCCAATCGAAATCCAGATCCGCACCCACGAAATGCACAAAATCGCCGAAGCCGGCGTGGCTTCTCACTGGCTGTACAAGTCGAGCGATGCCAATATCAACGAGCTGCACAAGAAAACCCACCAATGGTTGCAATCTTTGCTAGAAATTCAGGAAGGCGGCGGCGATTCGGCCGAATTTCTTGAACACATCAAAGTCGATCTGTTCCCCGATGAAGTCTATGTATTCACTCCCAAAGGGAAAATACTGTCCCTGCCGCGCGGCGCGACCGCAGTGGATTTCGCCTACGCGGTGCATACCGACGTCGGTAATCACTGCACGGCGGTAAAAGTCAACGGCGAACTCATGCCCATGCGGACTTTGCTGCGTAACGGCGACCAGGTTGAAGTCGTGACTTCGCCCAATGCGAGACCGAATCCCGCCTGGGTCAACTTTGTCGTGTCGGGCAAGGCGCGCGCGCATATACGGCACTATCTGCGCACCATGCACGCCGAAGAATCGGTGCGGCTCGGCGAACGTCTGCTCGACCAGGCGCTGCGCGCGTTAGGCGGCGACCCCGCCAACATCCTGCCGGGTTGCTGGGAACGCGTATTCAAGGAAACCGGCAAAACGCGCGAGGAAATTTTAACCGACATTGGCCTTGGCAAGCGCCTGAACATTGTCGTTGCCCGCCAGCTGATGGCGCAGGATCAGGCGCTGCCGCTGCAACGCCAGCACAGCGTCATTGCGATACGAGGCTCAGAAGGCGTGGCGGTACAGCTGGCCAAATGTTGCAGCCCGATTCCCGGTGACCCGATCATCGCTTTTATCAAATCGGATCAGGGTCTGGTGATTCACACCCACGATTGCAGCGCGATCAAGCATTATCGCGACGATCCGGACAAATGGCTGGATGTGGAATGGGAACCGGGGCTGAGCAAGATGTTCGACGTCAACATTCGCCTGATAGTCCTCAATCAGCGCGGCGTGCTCGCCAAACTTGCGGCGGCTATCGCCGACGAAGGTTCCAATATCGACAATGTGTCGATGGAAGAAGAAGACGGCAGTCAATACACGATTCTCTATTTCACCCTTCAAGTCGAACAGCGCATGCATCTGGCGCGCATCATGCGGGCGTTGCGCCGGTTGCCCGAGGTCGTGCGCATCATGCGGGTGAAACATCGCAACAAAGACGCCCATGGCCCGGCCCAGTAAGCTCGCGCCGCCACGTCATAGCGGGCCTCGGTAGAGAGCAAAGTCATGCGGCTCCTGCTGGTCGAGGACGACAGAATGATAGGCGAGAGCCTGTGCGAGGCGCTGACGGGCGATAATCACGTCGTCGACTGGGTTCGCGACGGACGCGCGGCGGAGTTGGCTCTGGACGCAGGCTGTTACGATCTGGTGTTGCTCGATCTTGGCCTGCCCAAAAAGCAGGGGCTGGCAGTATTGCGGGATTACCGTGCGTGTGGCGGCATGGTGCCCGTGCTGGTCATTACGGCGCGCGACTCGGTGAGCGACCGTGTCATCGGGCTTGACGCCGGAGCTGACGATTACCTGGTCAAACCCTTCGATCTGGACGAACTGTTCGCCAGGACGCGTGCCCTGTTACGTCGCCCCGCGGGACGCGCACAAAGCCTGATCATCCATGGCGCGCTGACGCTCGATCCGGTCAATCACGAGGCTTGGCTGCACGGCCAACGGCTGACGGTTTCGGCGCGCGAATTCGCACTGCTGCAGGTTTTGCTAAGCCCGCCCGGGCGGGTCTGGTCTGCAACCCAGCTTGAAGAGAAACTCTACGGCTGGGGTCGCGACATAGGCAGCAATACTATTGAGGTATACATTTATCATCTGCGCAAAAAGCTTGGCGCGGATTTTATCCGCAACGTACGCGGGGTAGGTTATAAGCTGGGAGAGCCGTGAATTCGCTGCAGCAGAAACTGCTGGTCTGGCTGCTGGGCGGCGTGCTGCTGAGCACCTCGGTCGCTGGCTTAGGCGTCTACTGGCTGGCTCATGACGAAGCGAACGACTTGTTCGACTATCAGATCAGGCAAATTGCCATTTCCCTGCCCGAGACTGCGATGCCGCCGGAAAAGCTGCGTTACGACGACGATGTCGGCGAAAATGTCGACGTGCAGGTGTGGGATGTGACGGGACGCTTGCTGTTCGCTTCCTCGCAGCGTCGAATTTTGCCGCGTTTCGCCGGTGCGGGATTCTCGACCGTGCGTTATCGACATAAAGCCTGGCGCGTGTATGCAACCTGGCGCCAGCAACACGCCATCCAGGTTGCGCAGCCGATGGAAGAACGTCAGGAGTTGGCGGCGGGCCTGGCCTCGCGCTCGCTGTGGCCCTTCGGCGCGCTGATTCCGCTGTTGGCCGGATTGATCTGGCTGGTGGTGGGGCGCAGCTTGCGTCCGTTACAGAATGTCACACAGGCGCTGGAACAGCGCGATGCGGAGGCCATGCAGCCGTTGTCCTTGGCCCGGTTGCCGCGCGAGATTCAGCCTCTGGTCGACGCCATCAATCGCTTGCTTGACCGCCTGGATCAAGCGCTACAGACGCAGCGCGCTTTTATTGCCGACGCGGCGCATGAATTGCGCAGCCCGCTCACCGCGCTTAAACTGCAATTGCAACTAACCGAGCGCGCCGCTACCGAGTCTCAGCGAGCGGCGTCATGGATGAAACTGAACCAGCGGCTGGACAGAACTATCCATCTGGTCAAACAATTGCTTACCCTCGCGCGCAGCGAATCACAGGGTTACGCGCAACGTTTCGAGGTGGTCGATCTGAGTGAGCTGGTACGGCAGACGGTCGGCGATTTTGCCGCGCTGGCGCAGACGCAGCAGCTAGACCTGCGGTTGCAGTCTGGCTCTCCGGCGCTGGTGCGTGGGCAAAGCGACGCGCTACGCATCCTCGTCGCCAATCTCGTGGATAATGCAATCCGCTATACACCGGCGCATGGTCGGGTGGATGTTGGGTTGACTGTGCAACGCGGGCGGGCGTCGTTGAATGTGACCGACACGGGGCCCGGAATTCCGGCCGTCGAGCGAGAGCGCGTGTTCGATCGTTTTTATCGCCGCGCCGGGAGCGGGGTCAGCGGCAGCGGGCTGGGGCTGGCCATCGTCCGCAACATAGCCGGAATGCATCGCGCAGAGGTTCTCCTCACCGACAATACCGTCGTCACGGGATTGTCGGTGACCGTGGTTTTCACGCTAGACGATAGTGTTGACCCGTCGTTTGGGCGGCCAAAATAGGCGTTTTGTCATGCAGTCGCGAACGTCTTTTGCAGGATGCATTTTTTATTGCAATTAGATGACCATGCCTCTAAACTGACTAGCCCAAGACTGCTTTTATCGTGGATAAACAGGGCGCTTGCTACTGTCTGTTTCAATCCTCGTCCGCCCCGAAGGACGGGCGCGGCTTGCCGATGATCTGTTGCAGGTCGCTGAACAAACAGTTTCAATCCTCGCCCGCCCCGAAGGACGGGCGCAGTACAGTTATAAGCTCATGATACCAAAAAAGATTCTTGATGGGGGGCGCAAACCTTGATAATTCTGATGATGCGATGATCGAAATGTCATATGTGATTTTTAAAATATCAATATTTTCATGATGTTGGGTCATGTGCGAACTTGCTGGGTTTTGATCGTCGCTCAGGGTTCGCGCGAAGCTATACGACCAATGGCGCATCGAAGTCAACGGCGCGTACATTCCCGAATTCCTTGATGTGCAGATCGGTTGGTTCGGTCAGGCGGTACAGACGCAAGCTATCTTCTTTTTCGTTGATTTCCGCAAGCAAGCGTCTTTCGAGTTCCTTGAATTGCATCAGATTCACCCTGCATTCGAATACCGATTTCTGCACCCGCTGCCCAGTGCTTTCGCATACCTTGGCAACGCGGCGCAAGCGCTTTCGGCCTGCGGCGGTTTCTGTCGAAACATCGTAAGTTACTATGCGCGGATTCAAGTTTGAAGTGCAACGCCATTTTTTGATAATACTTGATTTGGTGACAGATATCCAAGCCGCTTTCGAGGCCGGTTGTTCAGCCGTTGCATAGCCATATCGATCTCCGCGCCGGTGTAGCAATGTCGTCCATGAAACTCCACAGAAACCGGCCCTACATAGGCGCAAAGTTGTCGTCTGCCATCAGCAGTAACCACTTCGCGTTGTTCCAGTTCACGTAATTGAAG
>DAICZK010000124.1 GCA_027311185.1 Sulfuriferula sp. | reverse complement strand
GCTGCGCTTCGCGCCTTGCAGCCATCGTTTTCCGGTCGCAACGCGCACGGCGAATTAAGTCCGACAAGCTCCTAGGGTTTACAGTACGTCGAGCTGCTCCTTGCTCAGCACAAACACGAATTCGTCGCTACCGTCGGTCTCTATCCAGGTGAAACGCAATTGCGGGAACTCGGCTTCGAGCAGGTCGCGGTTATGCCCGATCTCGGCGATCAGCAGACCTTTGGGGTACAGATATTTGTTCGCCTGTTCGAGGATGACGCGAATGTGTTCGAGCCCGTCTATTCCACTGGCCAGCGCGAGCGCGGGTTCGGCCTGATATTCGGGCGGCAGTTCCGCCATTGAGGCCGCATTGACGTATGGCGGGTTGCTGACGATGATATCGTATTGCTGCTCCTCCAGACCGGCGAACAGATTGGACTGGATCAGGCTGATCTGGTCGCCCAGGTCGTAGTCCGCCACGTTACGCGCGGCGACCGCGAGTGCATCCGCCGAGATGTCGACGGCGTCGATATCGGCGTTGGGAAACGCGTCGGCGAGCAAGATCGCCAGGCAGCCCGACCCGGTGCACAGATCCAGCGCGCTGGTGACGCAATCGGCGTCGATGATCCACGGCACGAGGCGTTCGCGCAATAACTGGGCGATGAAGGAGCGCGGAATGATGACGCGCTCGTCGACATAGAAGCTGAACTCGCCCAGCCAGGCTTCGTGGGTAATATACGCTGCAGGTATGCGCTGATTGACGCGTTTGTCGAATGCTTCGCGCACGTCCTCGCGCTCGACTTCGGTCAGGCAGGCGTCGAGAAACGGTTCTAGCGTGTCGGGCGGCAGGTGCAAGCAACGCAGCAGCAGGTAGGCGGTTTCGTCATAGGAGTTCTGCGTGCCGTGGCCGAAGTGCAGTTGTGCCTGATTCATCCGGCTCGACGCCGAATCGCAGCCAGTCGCGCAGGGTGATCAGCGCTTCGGTGTCGAGGAAGTAATCGGTTTTCATGGGATCAGCAACTCCTTCAGGGTGGTTCGATAGATCGCACTCAGAGGTTCCAGATCGGCAACGGCTACGTGCTCGTTTAGTTTATGGATGCTGGCGTTCACGGGGCCGAACTCGACGACCTGCGCCGCGATGGCGGCAATAAAGCGACCGTCCGAAGTGCCGCCGGTGGTGGATAGTTCGGTGTCCAGGCCGGTGACCTGTTTCATCGCGGTGCCGATTGCCGCGCCCAGGCTGCCCCGCGGCGTGAGATAGGGCTCGCCGGAGTTTTCCCAGTCAAGTTGGTAATCCAGCCCGTGTTTGTCCAGAATGGCGTGAACCTGCGCTTTGAGGCTGTCTTTGCTGCTGGCGGTCGAATGGCGGAAGTTGAAATCGATAGTGACGGTGCCGGGAACCACGTTGGTCGCGCCCGGGCCGCCGTGGATATTGGAAATCTGCCAGCTCGTCGCGGGGAAATATTCATTGCCGCGATCCCATTCGGTCGCGGCGAGTTCGGCAATCGCGGGGGCCGCCTGGTGGATGGGGTTGCGGATCAGGTGCGGATAGGCGATATGGCCTTGTATGCCTTTGACGGCGAGGCGACCGGACAGGGAGCCGCGCCGGCCGTTTTTAATCGTGTCGCCCAGTTGCGCGACGCAAGTCGGTTCGCCGACTATGCAGCAGTCTATGGTTACGCCGCGTGTGGCAAGCGTTTCGACGACTTTGACCGTCCCGTCGGTGGCGACGCCTTCTTCATCGGAAGTGATGAGCAGCGCGATGGACCCAGGGTGGTCGGGATAGTCGGCGACGAAGCCTTCTATGGCGGTGACAAATGCGGCCAGTGAGGCTTTCATGTCGGCGGCGCCACGGCCGTAGAGCATGCCGTCACGGATCGTGGGGGTGAAGGGGTCGGAATGCCATTGCTCCAGCGGGCCGGTCGGAACGACGTCGGTATGGCCGGCGAAGCAGACGAGCGGTGCGCTCTGGCCGCGCCGCGCCCATAAGTTGGTGACGCCGTTGGAGAGTATCGTCTCGAAATGGAATCCCAGCACGGTGAGGCGCGCTTGCATCAGCGCCTGGCAGCCGGCGTCGTCGGGGGTGCCGGAGCGGCGGGAAATCAGTGTTTGCGTAAGCTGTAAGGTATCGGTCATGGGTGTAATGGGATTAGGTTAACAGGGTAGCGTATTCCGGTTCCTTGAAGCCGACCAGCAGTCGGTCCTGATGGACGAGTATCGGGCGTTTAATCAGGCTGGGGTGTTCTGCCATCAGGGCAAAGGCTGCCGCCGGGGTAGTGATCCCGGTCTTGACTTCGTCGGGCAGCCGCCGCCAGGTGGTGCCGGCGCGATTAAGCAGCTTTTCCCAACCGGCCTGTTCGGCCCAGGCGGATAGCTGAGCGACCGTGACGCCCTCTTTTTTAAAATCGTGAAACTGATGGGCGATGCCGTGCTCGGCCAGCCATAAGCGGCTTTTTTTGACTGTGCTGCAATTGGGGATGCCGTAAATGTCCATGACAGGCGCTGAAAAAGGGTCCTATTTTACCCGCTGGCGGCGCGGGCAGGGGCTTTTGGTGCAGTTGACATACAGGTGCAGGGAATGATCCTGGATGACGAAGCCGCGCTCGGCGGCGATATTTTTCTGGCGACGTTCGATTTCTTCATCGAAAAACTCTTCCACGTGACCGCACTGGATGCAGACCAGATGGTCGTGATGGTTGCCGATATTGATCTCGTAGACCGCCTTGTCGCTGTCGAAATGGTGCCGTATGAGCAATCCAGCCTGCTCGAACTGGGTCAATACCCGATACACGGTGGCCAGGCCGATATCGAGTTCCTCCGCGATCAGTACGCGGTAGACGTCTTCCGCCGTGAGGTGCCGCTTTTCGCTCGTTTCGAACAGCTCCAGTATTTTCAGGCGCGGCAAAGTGGCTTTCAGGCCTATATTTTTCAAATCGGAGGGTGCACTCATGGTAGGGCGTGTTTCTGGCAAATGATTTAAGCTATCATAGAGGCTTTATATAACTTTGCAAATACTCGTTATGCGTGTGCCACTTATTTTAATGTCGGTAATGGTCGGTTTGTCAGGGCTTACGGGTTGCAGCAGCGTACCTGGTATGGCTACTTTGTCAAAATACAATTTTTTGGCGCCTTATAAATTAGACATACAGCAAGGTAATGACCTCACCGAGGCCACGATCGACAAACTGCACGTGGGCATGACGCGCGCGCAGGTGCAGTTCGTGATGGGCGCGACCGTGTTGACCGATATCTATCACCCGAATCGCTGGGATTATGTCTACAGCATGCGTAACGACGGCGTGCTGGTCTCGGAACGCAGGGTCACGCTGTTCTTTACCGACGACAAGCTCGATCGCATCGAGCGGCATATGGGCGACGCAGCAGCGCCTGTCGCTCCGGTCAAAAGCAAAGGTTAAATGTTTTTCGGCTTCGATTTGATTTTTTAAGGCAACGGCGGTGCAAGGCAAATGGCGCATGTTCTGAAAATAGTGGTGGCTGGCGCCACCGGTCGCATGGGGCAGGTTTTGTTGACGGCGGTTCACGAAGCGGAGGACTGCGTATTGCATGGTGCTCTGGTTCGCGCCGGAAGTTCGGCAGTTGGCCGCCCCGTCGCGTTATACGGCGGTGCGAGCGATCTGTTGCTCAGCGACGATGCGGCTGCAACGCTGGCTGGTGCCGATGTGCTCATCGATTTTACCCGCCCCGAGGTGACGCTGGCGCATCTCACGCTCTGCCGCCAGTCTGGCGTCAATATGGTGATAGGAACAACGGGTTTCGACACCGCGCAAAAGCAGCACATTCTCGACGCCGGACGCGACATAGGCATCGTGTTCGCGCCCAACATGAGCGTCGGCGTCAATTTGACCTTCAAGTTGCTGGAGATGGCGGCAAGGATACTGGATCAGGGGTTCGATATCGAAATTACGGAAGCGCATCACCGTCATAAAGTCGATGCGCCTTCGGGCACCGCGCTGCGCATGGGCGAGGTCATCGCCAAAACTCTGGGCCGCGAGTTGAGCGAGTGCGCGGTGTACGGGCGCGAAGGCATTACCGGCCCGCGTGATCCCGCCACCATCGGTTTTTCCACGATTCGCGGCGGCGACATCGTTGGCGATCATACCGTGCTGTTTGCCGGGACGGGCGAACGTATCGAGATCACCCACAAGGCAACCAGCCGCATGACGTTCGCTCAGGGTGCGTTGCGCGCCGTGCGGTTCTTCGCGCACAGCGGCACAGGCTGCTACGATATGGAAGATGTGTTGGGTTTGCGCGCGTAATTCTGAGCGGCGAATTCCCCTTGCCCGGTGAACGTTCGCTCGGCAACGGCGTCCCATAAGCGGGCGGGTAAGTATTATGGCCGTCCGCCTGAAACTTAACCGAGGAGCATGCACATGAAAAAATCCGATCTTATTCTTTTAGCCTCGTTGGTCCTTGCCGCGCAAACCGGTTACGCCGACGACACCATGACTTCCATCAATACGGGCAACATGCCGCCCGCCGCGCCCCCCGTCATGCAATCGGCTTCACCGGACAAGGCCTTGCAGCAGCAAACGCAAACCGCGATCGAGCATTCCAATACCCACAGCGAGCAAGGGATCAACGACGCCAAAATGCAGGAGCGCATGGGGCGGCGCATGGAGGGACCTGGATCGTGGCGGGCGGATAGCTCTGCACGGGAAACGCCAACGAAAGGCTAATGCCCGGCGGGGGGAGACGCGGTCGGCGGGGCGCGGCACAAGGCCCTTGGCGGTCGGTGCGCGAC
>DAICZK010000123.1 GCA_027311185.1 Sulfuriferula sp. | reverse complement strand
GTTGATGAAAATGCCGCAAGGCATCCATCTGCCGCTCGGTGTCTCCTGCCAGCGCCTGCAATTGCGCGTCCAGATCAGCGCTTAGCGCTGTCCAGTCGGGGATGACGTAGAGCACGCGCGGGTCGAGCAATTCATCGAGCAGCATGGGATTGAGCGTCAGATATTGCGCTGCCCAGGGGCTGGCCGCGCAGATTCGGGCGACTTGCCGCAAGGTTGCTGGGTATTCCACCAGCAAGGCCAGATATGCTGCGCGACCGGCGATGGCTTCGAGCAGATCGAGCATGCGCGCCAGCGTCGCGTCGGCCGGCGCAAAGCTCGCGGCAACCGCGATCAGTTCCGGTGCCAGGCGGTCGAATCGGTTGCGATTACTGCTGGGTAGACGCAAATAACGCTGACTTTCCCGTACCTGCACGAGTCGCCGATATGCCACTTGCGGCGCCTCATACCCGAGCGCGGCCAGCGCATCCACCGCCTCTTGGTCTTCAATCAACCCCAGCCACAATGCGCTCAACGCAGGCAGGTCGCTGTGCGCCTCGGGCGTGGCGAAAATCTGCTCGAACACGCGCGAAACGAGCGCCCGATGTGCATTCAGTGCAAGCAGAAAGGCTGCGTAGTCGGCATATCCCAGGCTTTGAGCTATACGCAATCGGTCTTCCGGCTGTAGCGGCAGTGTCTGCGTTTGCGCGTCGTCGAGATATTGCAGACGATGCTCCAGATTGCGCAAAAATTCGTATGCCTGCTGCAACTCGTCTGCGTTTTGCTGCGGCAGCAAGGCGCGCGCAGCCAGTACCGGCAGGATCGCCAGCGTAGCGCGCGCTTGCAACGCCGCGACCTGCCCGCCTCGAATCAGTTGAAACACCTGGGCAATGAATTCAATCTCGCGTATGCCGCCCGGGCCCAGCTTGATATTGTCCGCCCTGTCGTGCCGGATGACCTCGCGGCGTATCTGCGAGTGCAATTCGCGCATCGCCGACAAAGCGTTGAAATCGAGATACTTGCGGAACACGAAAGGCCGAATGATGGCCTCCAGTTCGTCCAGCCGGCTACCGCTTAGCGCCCGCGCCTTGATCCAGGCATAACGCTCCCATTCGCGCCCGTGGACCACGAGATAATCCTCGAACGCCTCGTAACTCATCGCCAGCGGCCCCGCTTCGCCCCACGGACGCAAGCGCGTATCGACCCTGAACACGAAACCATCGGCGGTCAGCTCTGAAATCGCCAAACCGATCTTTTGCGCCAGCGACACGAAAAACTGGTGATACGAAACAGGTTTTTCGCCAGTCGTCTCGCCCTCTTCCGCGTACAGATACACCAGATCGATATCCGACGACACATTGAGCTCGCCGCCGCCGAGCTTGCCCATGCCGACTATAGCCAGCTCCAGCTCGGCCCCGTCAGCTGTCGCCGGCATGCCGTGAACCTCGACGAGCCATGCCGCATGATGGCGTAGCGCGCTACGCAACGTTACCTGCGCCAGCTCCGTACAGGCGCGCATCACCTCCTGCAAATCAGCCAATCCGGCCAAATCACGGACGATGATTTGACCGACCACCAGTTGCCGCAATTTGCGCAAGGCCGTTTGCAGCGCTGCGCCATCCGTGATCGACACGCGATCCAGCTCGGCCTGCATCGAAGCGGTGTTCCATGACGTGTCCAAATGCGTTAGTATACGACCAGAGAAACCGCCGTCCGCAACGCACAAACGCTCGAAATAGCGCGAATGGCGTCTTGCCAGTTCAATCAGATTATGACGATTCATGCTGCCAGCGCTCCGAAATACCGAGTAATCAAGCCATTCAATCCCGGCGATTTAGATTAAAATTACAAAATTATTAAAGTAAGCGCGAGGTTTTAATGTCGTACATCGAGTCAGTGTTACACGAGAATCGCTCTTTCCCGCCCAACGACGAATTTCAGGAGCGGGCCAACGTATCCGGACTGGATGCATACCACGCGCTCTGCGCCCGGGCCGAAGCGGATTACGAGCAGCACTGGGCGGCGCTGGCGCGTGAAAATATCGCCTGGCACCAGCCGTTCACGCGCATACTCGACGAATCCAACGCGCCATTTTACCGCTGGTTCGACGATGGCGTGTTGAATGTATCGTATAATTGCATAGACCGCCACCTGCCAACTCGCGCCGCGCAGACCGCGCTCATCTTCGAGGCGGACGATGGCGCCGTCACTCGTCTCACGTACCAGCAATTGCACGACGAGGTATGCGCGTTTGCGAATGGGCTCAAGGCGCTCAAAGTACGCCGGGGCGATCGTGTCATCATTTACATGCCCATGGGTCCACAGGCGATTGTCGCCATGCAGGCCTGCGCGCGCATAGGCGCAATCCATTCCGTGGTGTTCGGCGGGTTCTCGGCGAAATCCTTGTGCGAACGCATCATCGACGCCCAGGCCAGAATCGTCGTTACCGCTGACGGTGGTCTGCGGGGAGGGAAAACCATTCCGCTCAAGGCGGCGGTAGACGAAGCCATAGCCCTGGCCGGAACCGACGCAATCGACCGCGTGATCGTCTATCAGCGCGCAAACGCTCCCGTCGCGTGGCAAGAGGGGCGCGACATCTGGTGGCACGATTGCGTACACGGCATGAGTACCTCGTGCGAACCCGAATGGATGAACGCGGAAGACCCGCTGTTCATTCTCTACACTTCCGGCTCGACCGGCACCCCCAAAGGCGTCCAGCACAGCTCGGCCGGCTACCTGCTCGGCGCCATGCTATCCATGCACTGGGTCTTCGACGCCAAAGCCGATACCGATGTATTCTGGTGTACCGCCGATGTCGGCTGGATTACCGGACACACCTACGTCGCCTACGGGCCGCTGGCGATGGGCATGACGCAAGTCATTTTCGAGGGCATCCCTACGTATCCCGACGCGGGACGCTTCTGGCGCATGATACAGAATCACCGCGTCACCACTTTCTACACCGCGCCGACCGCGATCCGCTCGCTCATGAAAGCGGGTGTGGACTTGCCTACGCAATACGATCTGTCGAGCCTGAGATTACTCGGCACGGTAGGCGAACCGATCAACCCGCAAGCCTGGATGTGGTTTTACCAGACTGTCGGCCACGCCCGCTGCCCGATTGTCGATACCTGGTGGCAAACCGAAACCGGCGCTCATATGATCGCCCCTCTGCCCGGCGCCATCGCAACCAAACCGGGCTCGTGTACCCGACCGCTACCCGGCATTCTGACCGACATCGTCGACGAACTGGGTACGGCGCTCACCTCGGATCAAGGCGGCTATCTGGTCATTAAAAGACCGTTCCCGTCGCTATTGCGCACCTTGTGGAATGACCCAGAACGGTTCAAGCGCGTCTACTTTCCTGCGCAACTGGGGGGCACAACCTACCTTACGGGCGACTCTGCGCACCGCGACGAAGAGGGTTATTACTGGATCATGGGACGCATCGACGACGTGCTCAATGTCTCCGGCCACCGTCTGGGTACGATGGAAATCGAATCTGCGCTGGCGGCTCATCCCCTGGTCGCCGAAGCTGCCGTAGTCGGCAAGCCGCACGACATCAAGGGCGAGGCGATCGTTGCGTTCGTGGTTCTCAAAGGCGCTTGCCCCGAAGGTGAATCCGCCGGCGAAGTCGCCGCTGTACTGCGCGCGTGGATAGCACAGCAGATCGGCGCCATTGCCAAACCCGACGATTTTCGCTTCGGCGACAACCTGCCGAAAACCCGCTCGGGTAAAATCATGCGCCGTTTGCTGCGTTCGCTGGCTTGCGGGGCGGCGATAGAGCAGGACATTTCCACGCTGGAAAATCCGGCTGTGCTCGCGCAGCTCAAGTCTACGGCCTAGCCCATGCATATTCGCGTTCGTCGCCGAGTTCTGCGCACGCTGTTTTTTATCGCAGCGTCGCTGGGCATTGCGCTCATCGGGCTGGTGCTGGTGCTGCGCCTGTGGATCCTGCCGGACCTCGACCAATGGCGCGACGACATCGCAAGCTCCATCAGCCACTCGACCCGGCAAAAAGTCGAGCTGGGCCGACTTTCCGCCAACTGGCAGCATTGGCATCCTCTGCTGTTCATTCAGTATGTCCGCGTACTGGGACAGAATAATCGCCCTATCCTGTATTTATCCAACGTACACGCCGAGTTATCCTGGACCAGCCTGATTTTCAGAGAAGTACGATTAGCCCGATTATCCCTCGACAATCTGGTGCTTGGCATGCGCCGCGACAACACTGGCGCAGTCTATCTCGCCGAATTTCTCGTCAACGGGCCAAAGCACAAGAATTACCTGGTCGACTGGCTGCTGAACCAACATGAAATCAAGGTCAATAACGCCACGCTATCCTGGCAGGACGATTTACGCGCCGCTCCGCTGCTGCTGGTGAGTCAGATCAATCTTGATTTAATCAATCTGGGCCGGTCCCATCAGCTTCATGTCACCGCCGCGCCACCCGCAAATATTGCACAGCCGGTTGATTTTACAGCAAAACTATACGGGACTGATGTCGAAGATTTGGCTTCATGGAGCGGGCAAGCCACAGCCACCATCACCCGCACCGACCTTAGCCAATGCCAGCCGCGGATCATGCTGCCCTACGGAGTCACCCGCGGCCAAGGCAATTTGAATCTGCAGTTGCAGCTCGCAAAAAACCAGATCATCGCTGTCACCGCAAACACATCAATACAGCAACTGTCGCTGCAACTAAAACCGGATTTACCGGAACTGGATCTGATCTCCTTGTCGGGACAAGTCAAGTGGAAACGCC
>DAICZK010000122.1 GCA_027311185.1 Sulfuriferula sp. | reverse complement strand
GGCTTGCCCGCGATTCGCCGGCCCATTTATCGCGGGCAAGCCCGCTCCTACGCAACGGCATATTAAGGGGATGACGAATAAATCAGCGCTTCCTTAATGAAATGGGATAGCGAAGAGGAAGCCCGCACCGCATAAAACTAATGAAATGACAACTCCGTTCGGTAATGCACTTATAGATACTCGAGTCGAATCTGTAATATTGCATTCCGATATGTCCGCTGTGGTTTAATTCCGCCAGGTTTAATCGTCAATAGCGGAGATTTCTGTTTGGGACAAAGTGGACATTAATCATTTAGCGCTAACACAAGGCTAACAAGCGGCTTGTCAAGTGCGGGTTTTCGTCATATAATCTCGCTCTTTTTAATTCAATTGGTTAGGCACTCACGATGGTCATAATTCGTCTTGCTCGTGGCGGCGCAAAAAACCGCCCGTTCTACAATGTCGTTGTTGCCGATTCGCGCAATCGTCGCGATGGGCGCTTCATCGAACGCCTTGGGTTTTATAATCCACTCGCCAAAGGCGGGACCGAAGCCCTGCGTTTGAGCCTTGATCGCGTGCAGCATTGGGTTTCACAGGGCGCGCAAATTAGCGACGCCGTGGCTAAACTGGTAAAAACAGAAAGTGCTAGAGTCGCCGGATAATTTGGTTGTAATGGGGCGGATTGCCGCTCCGTATGGCGTAAAGGGCTGGTTCAAGATCCAGACTTTCAGTGAAACGATAGACGCGCTCGCGGATTATGCGCAGTGGTATGTCGGGCGCGATGGACGATGGCAGGTTTATACCGTTGCGGAGGCCAAGGTTCACGTCAAGATACTTGTCGCCCAATTATCCGGGGTCGACGGGCGCGACGCGGCGCTAGCCTTGAAAGGCTGTGAAATCGCCGTAGCGCGGGATACCTTGCCGCAGGCGCCCGAGGGCGAATATTACTGGTCCGATCTGACCGGTCTGGAGGTGACGAATCTGCGCGGCGAGCCTTTCGGATCAATCGCACAGATACTGGAAGCAGGTGCACACGATGTGCTGGTAGTGCGCGGCGAACGCGAACATCTGATCCCGTTTGTTGGGCAGATTGTGCGCGAAGTGGATTTGACGGCACGTACCGTTATCGTCGACTGGGAGCTGGATTACTGATGCCATTGCACATTGATCCATTGCACATCGATGTGGTGACGCTGTTTCCACAGATGTTCGCGGCGATCAGCGAGTGCGGCATCAGCGGCAGGGCGTTCGCGCGAGGGCAGGCGGAACTGCAACTGTGGAATCCGCGCGATTTTACTACCGACAATCATCGTACGGCGGACGACAGGCCGTACGGCGGCGGCCCAGGCATGGTGATGCTGGCGGAGCCGCTGGCGGCCGCGCTAGGTGCCGCGCGGGCCCGGCAGCAGGGTGTGGGCGTGATTGCGCCGCACCGGGTGTACTTGTCGCCGCAGGGGCGGACGCTCGATCATGCGCTGGTGATGGAGCTGGCGGCGCGCCCGGGTCTGATATTGCTCGCGGGACGCTACGAGGGCGTAGACCAGCGGCTGCTGGATGAACAGATAGACGAGTATATTTCCATCGGCGATTACGTATTGTCCGGTGGTGAACTGGCGGCAATGGTGGTGATCGATGCCGTGGTACGTCAATTGCCCGGGGTGCTGGGCGATGCGGATTCGGCGCAGCAGGATTCATTCGTCAACGGCCTGCTCGATTATCCGCATTATACGCGCCCCGAAGTGTATCGCGGGGTGTCGGTGCCGGCGGTGCTGATGGGAGGCAACCATGCGCTCATCCAGCGCTGGCGGTTGCAGCAATCGTTATTGCTCACGCGGCGTTACCGGCCGGATTTATTGGCCAGGCGCAGCATGAGCGCAGCAGAGATCAGCTTGCTGGCGGAATGCCGGCAGGACGATCAACCGGACTAGTTTGTCTGTCCGGCAACAATAAACCCCGTGCGTCAAGCGGCGGCTTGCTCCGTGCGGGAAGGGTTCAATGACGAACCCAAAGGTCACAGACCTCAATTTAATTCAGGAGAAACGCAATGAATCTGATACAGCAACTGGAACAGGAAGAAATGGCCCGACTGGCTAAAACCATTCCCGATTTCGCGCCCGGCGACACCGTAGTCGTCAGCGTCAAGGTCAAGGAAGGCACGCGCGAGCGTTTGCAGGCTTACGAAGGCGTCGTTATCGCCAAGCGCAACCGCGGCCTGAATTCGGCCTTTATCGTGCGTAAAATTTCCGCCGGCGAAGGCGTCGAGCGTACTTTCCAGACCTACTCGCCGCTGGTTGAGAGCATAGAAGTGAAACGTCGCGGCGATGTGCGGCGCGCCAAGCTGTATTACCTGCGCGAGCGTTCCGGCAAATCGGCGCGTATCAAGGAAAAGCTGCCTACCAGCAAGCGCAAGGCAGTCGCTCCGGTTTAACTCCGGATTGCTGTAGATATCCCCATAAAAGGCGCTGGTGCGCCTTTTATGTTATCAGGCGCTTATTAGAGGCGTGTCCGCTGAAAGTCAGCGCCAGCCGTTCCAGCGCCGTCCACGGGTCGTTATTGTCCAAGCCTTTGATCATGCGGTCGATGGCCGCGGTCTGGTGCAGGCAATTGACGAGCGTCTCCCGCGACGTGCGCCGTAACGCGCGCTCGACCAGCGCCTGCCGGTTCTCCCATACGCCCGCTTCACGCATCGATTGTGCGCTGGGCCTGGCCGGGCTTTTGAGGTCTTTTAGCCGGGCCAGAATGCGTAGCTCGCGCGTCATGGCCCACAGTATCAGCGTCGAGGCTTCGCCTTCCTGCCGCAGGCCGTCGAGAATGCGGATCAGCCGCGGGATATCGCTTGCCAACAAGGCGTCTGCGAGTTTGAACACATCGTAGCGCGCGACATCCAGCACGGCCTCGCGTACCAGCGCAAAGTCGAGTTGTCCGGCGGGAAATAACAGCGCCAGTTTACGGATCTCCTGCTGCGCGGCGAGCAGGTTGCCTTCCACTTTCTGCGTCAGGAAGCCCAGCGTGTCTTTGTCCGCCTGCTGGTTCTGCCGAGCAAGCCGCTCGCCTATCCAGCGCGGCATATGCTCAAGACTGACCGGATAGACATTAACGGTAACGCCGGCCTGTTCTATCGCGCCAAACCATTTGGCGGCGAGGGCGGTGCGGTCGAGCTTGGGCAGTGTGACAAGCGTGACGCTGTCGGCAGGTAGCGCAGCGCAGTACTGTTGCAGGATCTTGCTGCCGTCATTGCCGGGCTTTCCGGATGGAATGCGTAGCTCTATGAAGCGCCGGTCGCCGAACAGGGACAAATTGTGACCGATTTCGAGCAAGCCCGCCCAGTTGTATCGTCCCTCGATCTGATGGATTTCGCGTTCCTGATAACCATGCTCCCGCGCCGCCAGCCGTATCTGATCGGCGCTCTCCAGGATCAGCAGGGGTTCGTCGCCATACACGCAATAGAGCGCTCGCGGCGCTTTGCCCAGGTGCGCGACGAGCTGTTCCGGCTTGATGCGCACGGCGTTGTGGCCCTTAGTGCAACAGCGCCATCCGGCGCAGTATTTGTTGCGCAGCGTCGGTCTGCATGTCGTGGTTGAGGAAATTTTCCTCGTCGCCGTAGGCGTAAGGTTGCGAGTTGTTATAGGTCATGTCGCGGCTCAAGGTGATTTGCACGGGTTTTAATTTTTCCTTTTCCTTGGCGAGCAGCCGGTAGGTAACGCGGTATTGCAACTGGTATTCGGCAACCTGTCCGGCTCCGTCCAGAGCGATGATGATCATGTTGCTGGTTTCGGACATGATTTGTATCGTCCTCTCAGCGCTCATGGGGGACTTGGCGAGTCTATCCTTGTGGCCGCCCGCGACAATGAGCTGGCGCAGGATGGTTGCGACAGCCGAGTTGCCTTCTACGTAAACCGATGTGAATGGAACGTCGATCTGGCCGCGCAGATGAAAGCCGCAACCGCTTATCGCAAGGGTGACAATCAGGGCGAGAAAGAGCCGGGCTAGCACAAGAATTTTCATGTCGTCACTTTAACATAGAGGTAGATAGGCGGCTCAGATTACGATGTTGACCAGGCGGCCGGGCACGACAATGATTTTTTTGGCCGGCTGTCCCGCCATGAATTTTTGTGCCGCAGGGTGGTTCAATGCCAGCTGCTCTATGGTTGCCACGTCGGTATTCACGGCGACCGCCAGTTCGCCGCGGAGTTTGCCGTTCACCTGTATCATCAGCGCGATTTCGTCCTGGCTCATTGCTGCGGCATCGGCGACGGGCCAGTCTGGCTCCGATGTAGTACCCGGGCGCAGTTCGCGCCACATGGCGGTGCAAATGTGCGGCACTATCGGCCAGAGCATGACCGCGATCCGCTCCAGCGTTTCCTGGACGACGCTGCGCGCCGCGGCACCGGCATCGTCGAGCTTGCCCAGGCTGTTGAGCAGCTCCATGACGGTAGCGATGGCGGTGTTGAAGGTCTGGCGCCGCGCGTAATCGTCGCTGATTTTCGCGATGGCGTGGTGTAATTGAAAGCGCAGGGCCTTGAGTTGCGGGCTCAGTTCGCCGCTCTGATAAGCGGATACCACGCCGTGACTGACATGCTCGGCGCAAAACTTCCATAAGCGCCGCAGAAAACGGTGCGCGCCTTCGACCCCGGAATCTGACCATTCCAGACTCTGCTCCGGCGGCGCGGCGAATAGCATGAACAAACGCGCGGTGTCGGCGCCGTAGGCGGCGATGAGCTGTTCGGGATCGACGCCGTTGTTCTTCGATTTGGCCATTTTTTCGGTGCCGCCTATCGTCA
>DAICZK010000121.1 GCA_027311185.1 Sulfuriferula sp. | reverse complement strand
ATTCGGGCGCAAGAAGGTATTCCTGATATCCATTGTCGGCTTCACTTTGACCTCGGCGCTATGTGGCCTGTCCACCAGCCTGCCTGAAATCGTGCTGTTCCGCCTGCTGCAAGGCATATCCGGGGCAGCGCTCGTGCCGCTGTCGCAAGCGGTGCTGTTCGACATCAATCCGCCCGAAAATCACGGCAAGGCGATGGCAATGTGGGGCATAGGCGTCACGCTCGGTCCCGTGCTCGGCCCCATGCTCGGCGGCTGGCTGACCCAGGATTACAGCTGGCGCTGGGTGTTTTTCATCAACGTGCCGATCGGCATCATCGCATTTCTCGGGCTTTCCGCTACCATGCCGGAAACAAAAAAAATCCTTAGCCGGTTCGATTTTTTCGGCTTCGCCACGCTGAGCCTGTGCATAGGCGCATTGCAGCTGTTCCTCGATCGCGGGGAGGTTGCCGACTGGTTCAGTTCCGGTGAAATCATCACGGAAGCCATGGTGGCATGCGTTGCGCTATATTATTTTCTCGTGCATTCATTTACCTATCCGCGCCCCTTTTTAAGCCCCGCCCTGTTCGCCGACCGCAATTTCGTGATGGCCAATATCTTCATCTTCCTCATCGGCGTGGTGCTGTTTGCAACTCTGGCGCTTATTCCGCCCATGCTGCAAAACGAAATGAATTACCCGGTCATTATCAGCGGCTATGTGACGGCGCCGCGCGGGTTAGGTACCATTATAGGCATGATAGTAGTTGGCAGGCTGATCGGCCGTATCGACGCGCGGCTGATCATGGCTGCGGGCTTGAGTCTGACGGCGCTGTCGCTGTGGCAAATGACCCACTTCGATCTGTTGATGGGCGCTAGTCCCATCGTGATTTCCGGTGTGATCCAGGGATTCGGCATCGGCCTGGTCTACGTGCCGCTGTCCACCGTAGCATTCGGCACGCTGCCCGCGTCGCTGCGCAACGAAGGTACGGCATTTTTCAATTTGCAGCGCAATCTCGGCAGCGCCATCGGCATCTCCGTCGTCGAAACGCTGCTGACCCGAAACACCCAGACCGTACACGCCGCTCTCGCGCAGCATGTCACGCCCTATAACCTCAACAGCGCCGCATTTCTCTCCAGCCATATCGATCCTCACAGCGTCCCCGGTATGCTCGCGCTCAATCAGCTGATTACCCAACAGGCCGCGATCATTGCGTATCTCGACGACTACAAGCTGATGATGGTGTTGACCCTCGCCGTCATCCCCCTTCTGCTATTGTTGCGCCCACCGGCGCGCGCGCAAAATCCGACAGAAATCGCGGTAATGGAATGAACATGAAACGATCGAACACCTTCCTCGCCATCACCTTGATGCTCACAGGCTGCAGCGTCGGTCCGAATTTCAAAACGCCGGATGCCCCCGGCGCGACCGCCTACACTACAAAAAGTGAAACCCTGCTGTTAAAACAGCTTATCGCGTTGGGCAAACACATAGAAACCGAATGGTGGGCGCTCTTCAGCTCCGACGCCGTAAACAAGCTGGTCCACCAGACGGTAGGAAATAATTACGACCTGATCAGCGCCAAAGAGACGCTGGCGCAGGCCGAAGCGATGGTGCAAGCGGAAAGCGGCACGCTGGCGCCGCAAGTATCGCTAGGCGCCGTCGCCGGGGCGCAAAAATACGGCGCGGCGCTATTCGGCCCCGCCAATTTCAGCATCCCGCCGTTTAGTTATTACGAGGTCGGCCCCTCGGCGAGCTGGACGCCCGATCTTTTTGGCGGCGCTCACCGCGCGATCGAGCGACAGCAAGCCCTGGCCGATTATCAGGCCCACGAGGTCGACGCGCTGTATGTGGCGTTGACCGGAGATACGGTCGCCGCCGCAGTGGACCTGGCCGCCGCCAATGCGGAAACCGAGGTGCTTGCGCGACTGGTCGCCGAAGACCGGGTGTCGCTGCAGCTGGAACTATCGTCCTACGCGGCGGGTGCTGCGACCCGGCAGGAAATCTTAACTGCGCAAAATCGGCTCATCTCCGATCAGGCGCTCTCGCCCGCTTTGGAGCAGCGCCTGAGCGTGAGCCGCCACGCGCTCGCCCTCTTCGTCGGCCGCACGCCCGCCGACTGGACGCCGCCCGATCTGGATTTAAGCAATTTCGCCTTGCCGCAGCCACTGCCGGTCAGCCTGCCCTCCGAACTGGCAAAAAGGCGTCCCGATATTCTTGCCGCAGCGGCAAATGTACACGCCGCCAGCGCAGCCGTAGGCATCGCAACGGCAAACCTCTATCCGCAAATCACGCTGTCGGCAAACATGATGCAGGAAGCGCTGACGCCTGTCGGCCTGTTCAGCGCGGCCAACAATGCGTGGGCGCTGGCGGCCGGATTGACGGTGCCGATCTTTAACGGCGGCACGCTCACAGCCGAAAAGCGCAGCGCCGAGCATGCCTACCGGGCGTCGCTGGCGCAATACCGCCAGACTGTCCTGATCGCCTTCCGCCAGGTTGCCGACGCACTGACCGCGCTCGCACACGACGACCAGGCGGCGACCAACATGCAAAACGCGTTCGACACCGACCGCGCCGCGCTGGATCTCGCACATAGCGCCCAGCGTGCGGGCGCCATCGGGCTGTTGCAGCTGGAGGACGCGGAACGGGCGGTAACCCTGGCCGAGCTCGATATGATCCGTGCCCAACATCAACGCACCCTCGATTGCGTGCGGCTGTTCGTCGCGCTGGGCGGCTCGCCTGTCGCGGACAAACCGTTATAGGGGTTCTAACCCGATCTTTTCATAAATTGACGCGCGCCCTCGTTGGTCTTTTGTTTCGTATGAAGCTTTTGTTCAGTTGGCTGTATGAATAACTACACCACGCCTTCACAAAAGTTCCCTACAAAACAAAATCCTGCGCGATCATCACGCGAATTTATGAAAAGATCGGGTTAGATTCATACTCGCCATCATTTATCCCCAGCCGATTCCGTTTGTGCAGACGTGTCGAAAATCACTTGTTTTCCAACATCGCACAAATGAGATCAATTGCACTATAATGCTATCATTGATATTAAATTTAAGGAGTGATTGCAATGGCTTCCGTCACTGTCCGCAATTTACCTGATGAAACGCACCGTGCCTTGCGTGTACGTGCCGCTACGCATGGCCGCAGTACTGAGGCAGAAATCCGGGCGATCCTAGAATGCGCTGTTCGACCTGAGGGTCGAATTAAGCTCGGCACCCTACTAAGCGAGATTGGTCGCGAAGTGGGCGGCATCGATCTTGAAATAGAACGCGATAGGACGCCAGCCGAACCGATAAATTTTGAATGATCCTGCTCGATACCAATATCGTTTCTGAGCCATTGAAAGTGGCAGGCAACGCAAACGCACTTGCTTGGATTGACGAGCAGATCATCGAAACTCTGTACCTCTCGACAATCAGCCTTGCGGAACTACGCTTCGGAATCGCCGCGCTGCCAGCGGGTAAACGCCGGGATACGCTTCACTTTAGTCTAGAACAACGAGTCTTAACGTTGTTCGCGGGCCGCATCCTACCGTTTGACGACCCTGCATCGCAATCCTATGCAACGCTGCGCTCGCGCGCGCGTGCCGCTGGTCTGACCATTGCACCTGCGGACGGCTATATTGCTGCCATTGCGGCGACACATGGTTTCGCAGTAGCCACGCGCGACACCTCGCCTTTTGATGCTGCCGGTTTGCCTGTTATCAACCCTTGGACGTGGCAGGCACATTGACGCTCATAGGCTGGCAGCCAAGTTCGCGGCCTAGGTTTTGTATTCTGAAAATTTCGTGGATCAGGGCTTATAACCCCTTATAGAGTTCTAGTCGCTCCCGACCGCCAACTGCCGTACCCGCTCGAATACGCAGACCGCAAGCGCCGCCGCCGCGTTGAGCGATTCGACGGTGCCGGGCATAGGGATGCTGAATTCGGTATTGGCGAGCGCACGCAATTCAGCTGAAAGTCCGGCGCCCTCGTTGCCGACCGCAAAAGCCACCGCTCCAGTCAAATCGACCGCGAACAAATCTTGCGGGGCGTTCAATACAGCGCTACATAATTTTCCCGCAAATGCATGCGCAACGCCGACCAGATCGGCCTGTTCGACGATTTGCGTGGCAAAATGCGCGCCCATCCCGCCGCGCAAGACCTTGGGCGACCAGGCATCGGCGCATCCTTCGGACAAATAAACCGCCTCGGCGCCAGCCGCCGCAGCGCTACGCAGCATCGCGCCGAGGTTGCCGGGGTCCTGTATGCGCTCCAGCAGCACAATAAATGCTGGCCTGGGCGGCGGATCGACGGGCGGAATATCGATCAGCAGCATCAGGCCGGTAGGCGTTTTGACAGGCGACAACGCGCTGAACAAACGCTGCGTCAATTGCAACACGGGCACATGCCGCAGTCGCGCCAATAATGGATGCTCGACGATAGATTCGACGACGATCAGCAAACGCGGCACACCCCCGCTCGCGAGATAAGCCTGTACCAGATGCTCGCCGTCGAGCAGGGTACGCTGCTGTTCGCGCCGCAGACTGGCCGATTCAACGAGCTTGCGCAGGTTTTTGTACTGTGGATTCTGAAGCGAAACAATGACTTCTGGCATAGGTTCAAGCGTATTGCCCGAGGAATAAAGATTAAATAGCGGCACCGCGACTAGCGCATCAGGCCGGGTAGCAGCACCCCCAGCCCGTCGACCATGAACTGCACCGCCATCGCTGCAAGAATCAGCCCCATGACGCGCGTCGTAATGTTCAAACCCGTCGTGCCCAGGCGCTCGCCTATGGGTTCGGCCATGCGCAATACCAGCCAGACCAAGCCACCTATCGCCAGGATGACGACACTGAGC